>JANXLY010000292.1 GCA_025354885.1 Acidobacteriota bacterium
TTTTCCTGAGCTGCACCGCTTGCAAGAGCATTGAAAGCTTTGCCGACGCCAGACTTGAAGTCGGAGACGATACCAGCTGCGTAAAGGGCCGCCGAGGCGTTGACCAGTACGATATCCATCTTGGCGCTGGGGTTGGTTTTGAAAATGTCGAGGATTGCTTCTGCCGACTGTTCGCCGTTTTCGGCATACAACTCGTCGAGGGTAGCAGTCGGAACACCAAAATCTTCCGGCTTAATCGCACGGCGCGTGATCGAATTACCCACCACGTCGTAGACCATACTGCGGCCCGTGGTCGTAATTTCATCCAGACCATCTTCACCGTGAACAACAAGTGACTTCCCGGTGCCGAGCACGGAGAGAGCCTGCGCCATCACACGTGCAGCCTCGAAGTTGGGAGCGCCAATGAGCTGGTGCTGGGCACCGGCAGGATTCGAGAGCGGACCAAGCAGATTGAAAACTGTGCGCATCTTGAGCTCGCGGCGGGCGGGCGCAGCATGCTTCATTGCCGGATGTACGTTTGGCGCATAGAGAAATGCAATACCCGCTTTCGCAAGGCAATTCGACATTTGTTCTGGACTGAGATCGATCTTGACGCCGAGGAGCTCGAGGACGTCCGCGCTGCCAGTATGAGAAGAGAACGCGCGGTTACCGTGTTTGGCAACATGGACGCCGCAGGCGGCGACAACGATGGCAACGGCGGTAGAGATATTGAAAGTGGAATGACCATCGCCACCAGTGCCGCAGGTGTCGAGCACGATTGCGCCTGGGGGCGTCGCGACATGCTGCACTTTGGCGCGCATGGCTTCAGCAAAACCAGTGACTTCATCAACTGCGTCACCGAGGACTTTGCTTGCCGCGAGAAAGGCAGCAATCAGCGGAGTTGAGACTTCGCCTTCGAGAATGGAATCCATTGCTTCGCGGGCTTCTTCGCGGGTTAGACCCTTGCGGGTGCAGACTTTATGAAAGTGATCTAAAAAGGGCATGATAAACTGAAGTTTTCCAGCAGTCCCCAGCATAGGACACATCCAATGAAAATCCATGAACATCAGGCCAAGGAAATCTTGGCCAAATACGGAGTCCCTGTGCCGAGAGGCATCGTGGCATACACCGTCGACGAAGCTGTCAAGGCAGCAGAAGAGTTAGGTGGCGGCGTTGTCGTCAAGGCTCAGATCCACGCCGGCGGTCGCGGCAAAGGTGGTGGCGTAAAGCTTGCCGCTAACCCGCAGGAGTGCCGCGAGAAGGCCGAGAAGATACTCGGCATGACGCTTGTGACGCACCAGACCGGCCCTGAAGGCAAGGTAGTGCAGAGGCTTCTGATCGAGGAGCAACTGCCGATTGACCGCGAGTTTTACGCGGGCATCGTGCTGGACCGTGCGGTCGGTAAACTCGTATTCATGGCCTCCAGCGAAGGCGGGATGGACATCGAAGAAGTAGCCGAAAATCATCCGGAAAAGATTCTCAAAGAGACCATCGAGCCCGGTATGGGCTTGCAGGCCTATCAGGCGCGCAACCTTGCGTTTGGAATGGGAATTCCAACGGGCAGCATCAATGCAGCGGCGCAGGCCATGATGGCATTGGCAAAGGCTTACGATGCGATTGACGCCTCGATGGCCGAGATCAACCCGCTGCTGCTAACCAAGGATGGCCGCATTGTGGCGCTCGACGCGAAGATCGCCATTGATGACAACGCAATGTTTCGCCACAAAGATCTGGCGGGTTTGCGTGACTTGAACGAAGAAGATCCACTTGAGGTGGAAGCTTCTAAGTTTGGCTTGAATTACATCAAGCTTGATGGCACTGTTGCGTGCATGGTGAATGGCGCAGGCCTCGCCATGGCGACAATGGACATCATCCAGTACGCCGGTGGCTCACCGGCAAATTTCCTCGATGTTGGCGGCGGTGCCAATCAGGAGCAGATCCGGAATGCGTTTCGTATTCTGTTGAGCGATCCAAGCGTGAAGGCGATTCTGATCAATATCTTTGGCGGCATTTTGCGCTGCGACACTCTGGCGCAGGGTGTTGTTACCGCAGCACGGGAACTGGACGTCAAAGTGCCGATCGTAATTCGCATGGAAGGCACGAATGTGGATTTGGGTAAGCAGATTCTACGGGAATCCGGATTGAACTTTGGCCTCGCCGACGGCATGAAAGATGCGGCGGAGAAAGTGGTAGCACTCGCAAAATGAGCGTACTTGTAGATAAAAACACACGCCTGATTGTGCAGGGCTTTACGGGCAAGGAAGGCAGCTTCCACGCCGAACAGGCAATTGCTTATGGCACAAACGTTGTTGGTGGAGTAACGCCGGGCAAGGGTGGATCGAAGCACCTGGAGCGTCCGGTATTCAACACTGTGGCAGACGCAGTCAAAGAGACAGGCGCGAATGCGACTGTGATCTTTGTACCGCCTCCCTTTGCAGCCGATGCGATTCTCGAAGCCGCAGCGGCGGGATTGCCGCTAGTGGTCTGCATTACCGAAGGCATTCCTGCGCTTGACATGGCAAAGGTTTGGGCAACGATCAAGGATGGTGCAACACGTCTGATCGGGCCAAATTGTCCGGGCGTGATTTCGCCTGGCAAGTGCAAAATCGGCATCATGCCAGCACACATTCACCTCGAAGGCCGAGTAGGTGTAGTCAGTCGTTCAGGCACTCTGACCTACGAAGCTGTGGGCCAACTCACTGGCTTGAAAATTGGACAGAGTACCTGCATCGGTATTGGTGGAGACCCGATTATCGGCACGAATCACATCGATGCTTTGCGACTGTTGAACGATGACCCTGACACGGACGCGATCATCATGATCGGCGAAATTGGCGGAGACGCAGAAGAGCGTGCGGCAGCCTTTGTCAAGGCAAATGTGAAGAAGCCAGTGGTCGGCTTTATCGCCGGCCAGACAGCTCCTCCCGGGCGACGCATGGGCCATGCCGGGGCGATTATTTCTGGCGGGAGCGGCAAGGCGAGCGACAAAATGGCAGCCATGGAAGCTGCCGGTATTACAGTTTGCCAGACACCCGCCGAACTCGGCACCACGATGAAGCGCCGGATGCAAGAAGCCGGATTGCTCAAATAAGCACGCAAGAAATTTAGTAAGGAATTATGGAACAGACATTCGCAATCATCAAGCCGGACGCCGTCGCCAAGAACCAGATTGGCGACATCCTGGCAGTAACGGAAGCAGCGGGATTCAAGATCCGTGCAATGCAGTTGACACAAATGACACGCAAACAGGCCGAAGGCTTCTATGCTGTACACAGTGCCCGCCCCTTCTTTGGGGAGCTGGTCGAATTTATGTGTGAAGGCCCATGCGTATTGCTTTGCCTCGAGCGTGAAGACGCCGTTGCAAAATGGCGCGAGACCATGGGTGCGACCAACCCGGCCAACGCGGCCGAGGGAACGATCCGCAAGCGCTTTGCCGAGAGCATGGGCCGCAATTGTTCCCACGGTAGCGATAGTGCAGAGAACGCAGCCATCGAACTGGCCTACTTCTTTCCGGGTAACATTCTGCAGTAGTACTTCAATCAGTTTGTATCGATGGGGCCGGCCTTTGGGCTGGCCCTTTCTTTTTGGCCCATTTGCAAAAGTAAAGCCGCTTACTCCATTGCAGGTGTGGCTCCATGTCATTGAGGTGGTTGCGCGGGTGCGTGATCGAAAGAGCGAATGCTCTCTTGAATCTCGCTTCGGAGGAGACCCGCGGGACCGGAAGAAGACTCGCCCAAACGGCTGAGCGCTTTCTTGGAGACCTCGATGGCTTGCCGCACCTGTCCATTCCGAAATTGTGCCAGTGCCTCGGCCTGTTCGATGCAGGCATCAGCGTATAAAATTACTTCCTTCATCGGCGGAGCTTCTGGAGTGTTCAAACGCATAGCCTGTTCGAAAGACTCAAGAGACTGGTCGCGCAGACCGGCTTTCGCATTGAGTACGCCCTGCTTGCGCAACGCCAGAGACAGCAGTCGCTGCACAGATTCATTCGGCGTGACGGCCTTGATGGCCTTGAGAAGCTCGGTAAGGATGGGCGCACTGGGAGTATCGAGAGGATCGAGAGCCTCTGTTGCCGCCCTAAATTCGGCAAGAGCCGCATCGGTCTGCTGCTCACGACGCAGAGCGTTTCCATAGCGAAGGTGCGTTAGAAGTCTAAGACGGGGGATATCGGATTTAGGTGCAGGCAGGATCGCGTCGAGAATGCGAACCGCTTCGCGGCATTCCGGAAGAGCCGCTCTGTGATTGCCTTGAAGAGTATTGGCAGTGCAAAGATTGCTGTGGGCAAGTGCTACCACACGCAAGGAATCGGCGGATGGATTTGCAATGCTGGCAGAGAGAATGGAAGCGGTGTAGGACTTGATGGCGGCCTCTGCCTGCGAGGCATTCAACTGACTATTGCCCAACTGGCGTTGTGCCTCCGCAAGATGGATTGATTCGCTGTTACCGGACTTGGGGGCCTGCATCAGACGGGCACGGAGACGTACTGCCTTGAGTAATGCAGGAATGGCTAGCGAAGAAGCTTCGCGGGAATCCTCAAAGAGGGAATCCATAATCTCGGCGGTCTGTTCATAGGCAGTTGCAAGATCTTCTGTAAGCGCGAGGTCGTCGCCGGACTTTTGGGCGAGTGCCTCCAGATGCTTGAGCGCAGCGAGGACAGCCTGTTTGCGGGCTGGGCCTGAGCCGGGTATGCCGCGCAGGGATTCGTTGACGTCGAAGAGAATGGCGGTGGCAAGGGATCGTACGCTCTGATAACGGGTTTCGGCCGAGGCACGTTGCGACTCGGCGCGGCCTCGTTCTGTCAGAGCTTCCTCGGTGCGCTGTTCTGCGAGGAGACGCTGCTTGTCGGCCTGCGCTTGCGAAAGGATCGCGAGTTGGCGCTGAGACTCGGCGGCCTTACGCTGGTCTTCCGCGAGGGCGCGCGCCAACTCTGCAGCGCTGCGCTGGTCATGCGCAATTCTTGCTTGCTGGAGGGTAGTAAGTGTCCCGGCCCCGATCGTGAGTAGAAGGAGAACGGCGGCAGAGGCGGCGAGACGGTGCCGCCGAATAAACTTGCCGAAACGATAGGTCCAGTTGTCGGCTTGCGCCAGGATAGGACGGCCGTCAAGATGGCGATTGAGATCTTCGCGCAATTGATCGACCGAGGCGTAGCGGCGCTCTGGTTCCTTCGCCATGGCTTTTAGAATGATGTTGTCGAGATCCCCTTGCAGCTTGCGGACGAAAGCCTGAGGAGCAACAGAACTGGGACGAGGAACTTCACTATCGAGCACGGCCTGGAGAATGTCGGGGACTGCCTTGGAAGTGGCACGGTAAGGTTTGGCTCCGCCGGTAAGAACGTGAAAGAGCAGCACGCCGAGCGAGTAGACATCCGTAGCTGTTGAAATTGCCTGGCCGCGAATCTGCTCCGGACTGGCAAACTCTGGCGTGAGACGGACGGCAACCGTGGCGGTATCGTTGCGGTCCGGATTGAGAACCTTGGCAATTCCAAAATCGAGAAGCTTCACCTCGCCAAGTTCGGTGACGAGAATATTGGAAGGCTTGAGGTCCCGGTGGACTACAAGATTTCGATGTGCAAACGAAACGGCGATCGTGACATCGATGACCAGCTTGAGAATTTCTTCGACACTGGGCTGGTGGGATTCGATGTATTTGTCGAGCGGCAATCCGTCGACAAATTCCATGATGAGGAACAGAAAACCATCGTCGGTTGAGCCGCCATCGAGAAGGCGGGCAATATTGGGATGTTCCAGTTGGGCAAGAATCTGGCGTTCGCGACGGAAAGCATCGAGCGCAGAGTCAGAAAGAATTGCACCACCAGAAATGAGTTTGATGGCGACCGTTTTGTGGAATGCTTCGTCAGCACGGGAGGCTTTGTAGACAGCTCCCATGCCCCCACGACCGATCTCGCCAACAATCGAATAGGCACCAAAACGGCGACCCGTGAGATCTGCAGGTGTGATCTGAGCCCAAAGGCCGCCATCCTGTTCAAAGAACGCAGAGGGGCCTTCGTGGGCAAACAGGAGGGATCGCAGTTGCTTATAGAGAATCGGGGATTTGAACTGCAGGTCGCGGAGAAAATTGGCACGGTCGATGGGTGGCAGGTCGAGCGCCTGCTCAAACAAAGAACGAAGATCTGCTTTGGGGGCAGGGTGCATGAGAAATTCCGTCTTCTCTTATCCTATAGTTGGTGAATATGGAAGAACGACCGGAGCCTGGAGAAGTTACACAATTATTGATCGACTGGCGGCAAGGTCGCGCCGAGGCAGGCGGGGAAATTATCTCGCTGCTTTATCGGGAACTAGAGCGGATGGCTGGCTCCTATTTGCGAAACGAGCGCGTGGGGCATACGCTCGAACCTGCCGGCCTCGTGAGCGAATTGTATCTGCGCATGGTGAAGGGCGCAGCCGTACCGTATCAGGACAGAGCGCATTTCTTTGCAGTGGCAGCGCGGCAGTTGCGACGTATTCTCGTAGATTATGCGCGTAAGAAAAAAGGCCGGGGTGAAGAGCGTTTTTTCGTTACTTTGAGTGGACTTGAGGAAAACGGAATCGCGATGAAGGCCGACGACATCGAGGCACTTGAAGAAGCGATGAACGAACTTGAAAAAATGGATGAGCGGGCTCATAAGGTGGTCGAGTTGCGATTCTTCGCCGGGTTGAAGGAAGACGAAGTGGCCGAGATATTAGGGCTGTCTCGTACGACAATGAAGAGAGACTGGGCCTTTGCCAGGGCATTTCTAATTTCAAAGATGGGAACCAAGTAGGCAATGCAGAGAGTCCTGATTTTGTTGGCATTGGGAATGATCCTTTTTGCTCAGAAGCCGCCGCGGCAAAAAATGCCGAGCTTCCGGGCGAAGAGCGTAAAGGGCGAGCAACTCGACAATGCAGCACTTGAGGGGAAGGTGGCGTTGATTCAGCTTTGGGCAACCTGGTGCGGCTACTGCCGCAAAGACCAGCCAGTTGTGGAGAAACTGGCAGCAGAGTTTCGCGACCAGGGATTTGTTGTGGTGGCAATCAACGTCGGTGAGACGCGCCAGAAAGTGGAAGCTTATTTGAAAGAGAATCCACGCCCCGGCGTGAAGATGGTGCTGAATGAAGATACGAGTTTGCCAGGGATGATTGCCGCAGAAGGATTCCCGTTTTACGTACTGCTCGACAAGGAAGGCAAGGTGGCAGGAGTTCAACCTGGATCGGGTGGCGAGCCTAGTCTCCGGGGGATGTTGAGCGGCGTGGGCTTGCAAGCCAACTGAATCAGGGGCGGCAATTGTTTCGCTTGGACAGGGGCTGAAAGCTGGGAGGCTTGCCAGATAGCCAGTGTGCGAATTTCACAATTTCGGGATGAGTGCGGAGAGTTTCAAGATCGTTGAAGCTTAGCTCCAACTGTTTTTCGGTGAAGACAGAATGTACGAAAGAGTGGCAGGCTTTGCAGAGGAGGGCGATGCGCTGAAGGCCTTCCCGCCTCGTGTGATTGCGAGTGAAGCAGGGTTTATTGTGCCGGGATTGAGGCAGCAGATGATGGCGGGTAAGCGGAGTATCCGGTCGACCGCAGATTTCACACGTTTGTATCACAAACCATCAGGATGTCATGAATGACGCTCTCCTATGATTTGATTTTCGGAGGCACGGATTGAAAGAACTTTGTGTGATCGGTGGCGGAATCATAGGCCTTGCGTTAGCTCGCGGGGCGGCCGGACGCTGGCCGGATGTGAAGGTTCGACTCCTCGAAAAAGAGGACGGTGTGGGTCGACACCAAAGTGGGCACAACAGCGGAGTGTTGCATGCCGGGCTCTATTACAAGCCGGGATCACTCAAGGCAAAGCTTGCAGTGAACGGGATCCGGCAGATGGTGGCGTTCTGCAAAGACCATGGAGTAAAGCACGAGATCTGCGGCAAGCTGGTTGTGGCGGTAGATCAGGAAGAGATTGGCAGACTTCGGGATCTGCTGGATCGGGGAACAGCAAATGGCCTGCAAGGTCTGCGGTGGTGTGGCCAGGAAGAGATTCGCGAACGGGAACCGGAAGTGAATGGCGTGGCTGCGGTAGAAGTGCCGGAAGAAGGAATTGTCGATTATCCATCGGTGTGCCTGGCAATGGCAGCAGACCTTGTGGCGAAAGGCGGGATCGTGCAACTGGATGCCGGGGTTCGAAGGTTGCATCGCGATAGTGGCCGTTGGATGGTTGAGACGAATCGTGGCGAATACTATGCGGACTATTTGGTGAACTGCGCCGGATTGCACTGTGACCGAGTGATGGCCATGACCGGGGAACAGCCATCGACGAGAATCATTCCTTTTCGCGGCGAGTATTTCAAGCTGCGGCCTGAGGCGGAAAGAATGGTGCGCCACTTGGTGTACCCGGTGCCTGATCCCAAATTTCCCTTTCTGGGCGTGCACTACACGCGGATGATTCACGGCGGTGTAGAGTGCGGCCCCAATGCGGTGCTGGCTCTGGAGCGCGAAGGTTATTCGTGGGGACGTATTTCATTGCGTGATAGCTGGGATGCACTGAGCTTTCCTGGACTGTGGAAGTTCTTGGCGAAATATCCGGGGATGAGCTGGTACGAAGTGAGACGCAGTTTGTCTCGTGCCGAATTTACAAGGAGCTTGCAGCGCCTGGTGCCCGCGTTACGCGAAGCAGATCTTTTGCCGGGTGGCTCTGGAGTGCGGGCTCAAGCAATGGCGCAAGATGGAAGCCTGTTGCAGGACTTTGTAATCGAAATCAGGGACAGGGCACTGCATTTGTTGAATGCACCGAGCCCCGGAGCAACAGCGAGTCTGGCGATCGCCGAGTATTTACTGGACAGGATTGACGAGTCCAGGACTTGAAGGGAACCAGTAGCGAGTGCGGTTGCAGAATGCGCAAACGCTCAGCATCACCGGGACCTCAATCAGAACACCAACCACGGTAGCAAGTGCAGCCCCGGATTCAGGACCAAACAGCGCAATCGCGGTTGCGACGGCAAGCTCAAAGAAGTTGCTTGCGCCAATCAGTGCCCCCGGAGCCGCAATTGAGTAATCAATACGGAAATAGCGCATCAGTGAATATGCGATTGAAGAATTGAAGTAAACCTGCAGCAGAATTGGTACGGCAATAAGTACTACATGGAAAAGCTTACCGGAGATATTGTTGGCCTGGAAGGCGAAGATCAGCACAAGGGTGAGGAGCAAAGCGATGATGCCAAGCGAAGAGAGCCGTTCCGGATTGAGCACTCGTTTGAGCAACATGCCGGCGACGACCGGGATCACGATGAAGCAGATAACCGAGTAAGTCAGGACGCGCATGGGCACTTCAAGATTGGAAGCCCCGCCGACCAGGTAATGAACAATAGGCGCAAAGGCGAAAAGCATGATGAGGTCGTTGAGTGAAACCTGGAGCAGCGTGTAGGCTGGGTCGCCATCGGTAAGGCTGGACCAGACGAAAACCATGGCAGTGCAGGGAGCCGCAGCAAGAATAATACAGCCCGCAATGTACTGGGAAGCATCTGCAGGAGAGATCCACGAGGCAAAGGCGATGCGAAAGAAAAACCACCCGAGAAGCGCCATCGAGAAGGGCTTGACAAGCCAATTTACGAAGAGTGTAATGAGCAGTCCGCCGGGGGCCCGGCCCACATTTCGAATGGAGCTGAAATCTACTTTCATCATCATCGGAATGATCATGAGCCAGATGAGGATGGCGATGGGGAAGTTGATTTGACTGCCCGCAGCGATCTCAAGATCCCGCAAGCCTGCAACTCGTTCTGGAGCAATTTTGCCCAGTCCAAAGCCAACCAGCATGGAGAGCGCTACCCACAGACTCAGCCAGCGTTCAAAGACCGGAAGGGGTTTCAAAATCATTCAGTTTTGAGGCGCGGATAAAGCAGCTCATAAATTTATTGTCGACTGCCAAGGCGAGCCGGTCCAAGTCGATGCCTGCATTTCCCAGGAAATCGCGGGCGTTCTCGGGTTGATAGATGCGGGTCACTTCAAGAGAAACGTTTTCGAAACCAGCAGCACTGAGTTTATTTGCATAAACGTCTCTATCGAGCGCACCAGCAATGCAGCCTATCCAAAGTTCCACATTCTTGCGAATCTCGAGCGGCACTTCTCCGTTTACGACGACATCAGAAACCGCAAAACGACCGCCGGGCTTGAGCACTCGAAAGGCTTCGTGCAGCACGCGGTCTTTGTCTGCGGAAAGGTTGATGACGCAGTTAGAAATGATGACGTCAACACTGTTGTCGGGTAGCGGGATGTGTTCAATTTCACCCTTCAGAAATTCCGCATTTTCAATGCCGGACTTTCGCTGATTTTCGCGGGCCAATGCCAGCATCTCGTCCGTCATATCAAGGCCAAACGCCTTGCCGGTAGGGCCGACACGTCTGGCAGAGAGCAAAACATCGATGCCGCCGCCGGAGCCGAGATCGAGGACAACTTCACCCGGCAGGAGTTGAGCGAGAGCGGTTGGATTGCCGCAGCCGAGCGAAGCCTTCAACGCGTCCTCCGGAATAGAGTCGGCTTGCATCGAATCGTAAAGATTAGAAGTGATCGGATCGGCACCATCACTCGCAGCGTTTCCTCCGCAACAGGCATTTCCCCGCCCCGCCACAACCCAAAGTGCAGCTTGGCCGTATTTTTCTTTGACAGTTTCTTTGATGTCTTGCGGGCTTCCCATATTTCGATAATACTCGAAATAGAATATCTGTCAAGATCTATTTCGTAATTTCGCGAATTATCGTAATATAGGAGCAGTCATGAAAGCTGCCGAAGAAACTTTGCGGATGGCGGATATGTTTTGCGCCCTTGGAAATGAGGCGCGCTTGCGCATCGTGCGTCTCTTGCTGACCGCACACCCGGAAGGTTTGATTGTGGGCGAGATTCAGGCGGAACTGGGTATTACTGGTTCTACGCTTTCGCACCATCTGGAAAAACTAAAGCAGGAAAGATTGTTGACCGTCGAGAGACGGGGAACATTCTTGGTATATCGGGCGAACACGGAAGTCCTGCAGGAGCTGCTCGGGTTTCTTTACGCGGAATGCTGCACAAGAAACAAGGCAGTAAAATCGGAATCCATAGTGAGGTTATGCAAATGATGACTCGAAGAATGTTAATACTCGCCGGGGCGCTATCGCCCCTTGCGGGCCAAGACAAGAAGTTGCGAATTCTAGTGCTTTGCACTGGCAATTCAGCGCGCAGCCAAATGACCGAGGGTTTTCTGAAGAGCTTCGACAAGCGGCTTGAAGTTTACAGCGCCGGGACGAATCCTTCACCACGCATCAATCCTTTTGCGGCTGCCGCAATGAAAGAGTTGGGCCTCGACATCTCTGGCGGCACTCCGAAGAACGCAAAAATATTTACCGGAGAGAACTTCGACTACGTTGTCACAGTGTGCGATGACGCAGACAAGAATTGCCCCAACTTCAGTGGCAAGGTAGGCAAGCGAATGCACATTGGCTTTATCGATCCAGCAAAGGCAACCGGAACCGATGCAGAGAAAATGAGGGTATTCCGTAAAGTGAGAGATGAAATTCGCGAGAAGTTCAGTGCTCTATACGCCAATGAGTTGAAAAAGAATTTGGCCTAGACATGGATCGTGTTTTAATCCTTTGCACTGGCAACTCCGCCAGAAGCCAGATGGCCGAGGGCTTGCTGCGAGCCAGGGCCGGTGATCAATTTGAAATAGTAAGCGCTGGCACCAGACCGGGCACAGTGCGCTCTGAGGCGATTCTTGCACTCGACGAACTCGGTATCGACATTCGCAGCCATCGCTCAAAACATGTTGATGAGTTCGCAGGGCAGAGCTTTCGTTATGTAATTACCGTTTGCGACAACGCACGCGAGGCCTGCCCGATTTATCCCGCCGACACAGAGATGGTGCACTGGAGCTTTGAGGATCCTTCAGTGCTTGAGGGAACAGTCGACGAGAGGCTGGCTGAATTCTGCAGAATTCGCGACCAGATTTCTGTTCGACTCGACAGCTGGCTCAAGAACTTGAGCCAGCGTCGAGTTGATCCACAAAGTCCTGACTGATTGGCTTTCGACCGGCAAAGCCCTCCTCAAATCCGTGCCAATGTGTGATGCTTTCTTCGCCCAAATGAAAGCACAAGTAGACAGGTTGTCCATGATATAGCGCAGGAAAATCAATCAGGCCGCGATCCAGATCTTTCACCTCAACTCCCTGATCCAGAATATGATCGACACATTGTTTCATGGCTTCATGTGAAGTCTTGGCCATGTCCACATAAGCTGCCATGCGATTGCGATTGGGATAGGCACCCCCGGCGAGAACAAGACGCTGCTTATAGGCCTTCAGGTCTTCCTGAGCTTTTGAGCGGGCATTCTTTGCTTTGATCGCATCGCGAAGCAGACTCACAATGGCGGGAAGCAGATCGCTTGCCAACTGGTACGTGAAATAGCGGCGACTCGTTTCCATAATGCTCATCCACATTGTAATGGCAAGCAGGACATGATATCGTTATTGATAATGACACATCGTTTTCTTTATCTATTCGTTTTAGGGGCCCTCAGCTCCTTCGGTCAATCGGTGAGTGGTGGCACGATTCTGGGAGTCGTGAAGGATCAATCCGGAGCAGCACTGCAGGGTGTAGAAATAAAGATCGCCAATTATCTGACCAACTTCAAGTCCGCCGCAATCACAAACGATCTGGGTGCTTACCGATTGAACAACCTGCCCTTCAACAGCTACCACCTGGAACTGAAGAGCAAAGAATTCTCGACTCTGACCAGGGACATTGACGTCCGCAATCAGGTTCCACTGGCCCTTGATTTCACATTGAAGATCAGCGACCAGCGAACGGAATTGGACGTGCATGCACTAGGCGATGAAGTACTGGAGAATGTGCCCTATGCGCACACCGATGCCGATGCCAATTTGTTGCGGCATCTCCCATTGCATTCGGCTGGGTCAAAACTCAGCGACGCAATCACATACGCTTCTCCGGGAGTAGTCGCCGACTCCGATGGCTTTTTCCATCCCCTGGGTGATCACGCGCAAGTCGGCTTCAGCGTTGATGGTCAACCCATCACTGACCAGCAGTCAAAGCGCTTTTCGACGCAGTTGCCGGTGAACGCGATTCAGTCGATGGAACTGATTACTGGAGCACCAAATGCGGAATTCGGCGACAAGACTAGTCTAGTCGTGAATACCGTGACCAAGTCGGGGCTTGGCATTGATCGCTTCAGCGGGGAGAACTGGCTGAGCTACGGCAGCTTTGGATCCATTGGAAGCGAGAACTCGTTTGCTGTAGGACAAAAGAATTGGGGGAATTTTTTAGTAGCGAATGCAGAGCGTAGCGGGCGATTTCTCGATACCCCTGAGTTCAAGCCTTCTCACGCAATTGGTAACAGTGAGACCATCTTTGATCGCTTCGACTTCCAGCCAGATTCGAAAAACAGTATCCATATGAATCTCATGGGAGCGCGCAACTGGTTTCAAATTCCCACCACGATCGATGCTCCCGATACCGATCAGCGGCAACTGACAAAAACGATGAACTTCGCTCCCAGCTATCAACGCGTGCTCAGTCCAAACGCGCTGTTCAGCGCAAATGCATTTTTTCGGCGTGACGACGTGGACTTTTTTCCTTCGCGTAATCCGATGGCCGACAATCCAGTTTCGGCGGGCCAGTCGCGGCAATTAACCAATAGTGGCTTTCGCACCGATCTCGCCTATGTCAAGGGCCGAATCAACTTCAAAACAGGTGTGCAATATGTCCACACGGGCTTGCAGGAACGCTTCGCGTTAAGCATTACAAACCCCGATGACTTTGAAGGTGCAGTACCCGCGTCGCTCCTGCCTTATGTTCTCGGACAGCCCGGTTATCGCCCCTTCCTGTTCCAGGAGAAAGGGCGCGTCAACCAGCTTGCCTGGTACGCACAAAATTCCTACACGCTGGGCAATCTGGTGGTCAATCTGGGCTTGCGCGTAGATCGCTACAACGGACTTGTGTCGAAGACGGCATTGCAGCCGCGTGGCGGGTTTTCGTACCGCCTCAAGAAGACCGGCACCATCCTGCGCGCATCCTATTCACGCACCATGGAGACCCCTTACAACGAGAACTTACTGCTGTCTAGTTCTACGGGAAGTGGCGGCTTGGCAGCAAATGTATTCTTTGGCTTTGGCTCAGCCCCTCTAAACCCGGGCGGCAGGAATCAATACAACGCCGGATTCCAGCAGGCGATCGGGAGCCACTTCATAGTGGAAGCGGATTACTTCTGGAAGTTCACGCGCAATGCCTACGACTTTGGAGTTCTCTTCAATACGCCAATCACCTTTCCGATCAGTTGGCGCAAAAGCAATATTGACGGGCTAAGCGTGCGGGTTTCCACAAGAGAATGGCGCGGGCTTCAAGCATTCACGACGCTCGGTTCAACGCGGGCGCGATTCTTTCCAGCTTCAACCGGTGGCCTGTTGTTTGCGTCGCCGATTGAGGCTGGAAACGTGTTTCGCATTGACCACGATCAGAAATTTCAGCAGAACACGCACCTGCGTTACCAACACAAGCGCGGCCCCTGGATGGCTTTTACCTGGCGCTATGATTCCGGGCTGGTAACAACCGGCGTGGGGAGTTGCGAAGATGCCGTCTTCCTCAGCGACAGTGAGAAGAGAGCGATTGGATTTGCGGGAAGTGCGAGCAAATGCGACAGCACCCTGATCCGCATTCCGCAAACAGGAACCGAAAATGACGACCACAATCCGGCTCGCATGAAAGGCCGCAACCTCTACAACCTGAGCGCGGGGCATGACAATCTTTTGGGTGGAGACCGGCGAAAGCTCAGTCTTCGATTCGGCCTCGTAAACCTGACAAACCAGGTCGCACTCTACAACTTCAAGTCGACATTTGGCGGCACTCATTACGTCACACCGCGTGCCTTCAGCGCTGCGATCGGCTTTGCGTTCTAGTGCTTATTCTTCAGGTACAAAGCGCGGTGCGCGCGGCTCAAGCCCCAGAGATCGAAGTGCGGCTTCGCCTCCTGGTCGATTCAATTCCCAATACTTCACGCGTTCGCTGGCAATCAGCTCGGCCGCCTCGCCAGAGGTAAACTGCCAACGAATGATCCGGTAAGGGGCATCCTTCTCGACAAAGAAAACAAATCCTTTTCCGTTTGCGAGCTGTGCTGAAAACGTTTCTACTTCAAACTCACCCGCCGGGGCTTCAAGCTTCTGCAATGTAGCGTTGCGGGTAAGATTGATCCGCGACCAGGCAAGAGGCTGGTGAGCGTCTCTGGCGCTGCGGAGAGAAGTTAGGAAGGGAACATCGCGAGACTCACCCGGTTTGAGGAACGGTGGCGCCATGCCGCGTGCCCAGAAGGCAAGACCGTCCTCACTAATGCCCTCAGAAGGAAGCACAAGCGTTTGGGATAGATCTGCATCACCGTCAAAGTAGCTGCTCCCGCTCACGCGAATACGGGAGGAATCAAAAAGAGCTTGCGCAAACATTTGGCCGCACCACTCCTGCCTCGAAAAAGCAACTTTGCTTAGCATGCCCGGCGGGCGGCCGGCAATCGAACCAAGGCCGAGAAAGCTTGAAAGCATCTCGCTGTAGTCGTAGATACCTGTTTGGAAATTCTTCTGCCAATTGAGTTTCATGACCGGAAACTCGTCGGCCTTGGGATGACGACCGGCGTCCGTTTTCACCCGTTGTGATTCCGAAAAAGTTTCGCTGACGAAGATCATAATGGACTCACCGTCGCGCGGCTCGCCGTAGCGTGGCATGACCATTTCGTAGGTAGAAACTTCCGCAAAACCGTCGCCCCAGGTCTCCCAAAAGGCCGCGTCGTAGCGTTGCGGTGCCTTGGCAGCCTTGTCTGGCAATGGATTCCCGCTTGTGCAGGAACTAAAATTAAGAGTGATTGCGCACGCCAATGTGGCTGCGCCAAGAATGATTCGCATGATTCCCCGTCTATTGTCTACAATAAGGGTTTCCCATGAAAAACGCACTGCTTTGCGCCTTGACCGGGGCGCTTCTGCTCGGGACGGCCTGCAATCGCAAGCCTTCGCCAGATGTCGCCGCCACTGTAAACGATAAACCGATTACATACGCAGACCTCGATAAACAGTTCGCCTTCCAGTTTGGAGGCAACAACGAGCGCGTCACCGATGACCAAGTGACCATCCAGAAGTTGGAGTTTTTGCGCGTATTAATCGACAACGAGATCATGTTGCAGAAGACCGAAAAGCTTGGCTTATTGGCAACGGATGCCGATGTGGACGCCAAACTCAACGAAATGAAGGCACCCTATACCCAGGAAGAATTCCAGAAGCAGCTTGCCGCGCGTAAAATGACTGGGGACGATTTGAAGGGTCAGATTCGCCGTGAACTTTCTATCGAGAAGCTCTTCAACAAAGAGATCCGCAGCCTGATCAACATCACCGATCAGGACATTCGCGACTACTACAACGCCAACAAAGCGAACTTCAACCTTCCCGAACCACAGGTGCACTTGGCACAAATCCTTGTGACCCCTGTCGATGATCCAAGCGTTCGTAACCTCAAGAACGACAAAGCAAAGAATGATACCCAGGCTCAGACCAAGATCCGGATGATCGAACAGCGGATCAAAAGCGGAGAAGACTTTGCAGCGCTGGCAACTAACTTCTCGGAAGACCCGCAGACTGCTGCTAATGGGGGCGACCTCGGATTCATGGGAGAGAGTACCCTCGACAAAGCCAACCCTGATTTGCGCAAGCTCATCATGAGCATGGGGGCAAACGCGGTATCGAACATCATCAAGACGCAAGAAGGCTACCGTATCTTGAAGGTGTTATCGAAAGAACCCGCAGGACAGCGCGATTTGAACGACCCGAGGGTGCAACAGGGGATTCGTGAGGGGCTGGTGACGCGCAAGGATCAACTTGCCAAGGCAGCCTTCTACGAAGCCGCCCGTAACGATGCCAAGGTCTCGAATTATTTCTCGCAGAAGATCATGGCAAACCTGGCAGCCAAGAAGTAAGCAGCACCTTTTGTTGCGGTCAACACCTGCAGCTGTAGTGAAACCAGCTGTTGACTCGGGCGCTTGCCTCGCACTGCGGATGGCGAAATACAACCTCGGACGGATACGAATGCAAGTCTAGCCAGGATCAACGCGGCACCCCTTGATCGATTGCGCCGCTGACACGATAGAATCTTCACGCGGGGAAAATTCATATTGCGACTATTTTTCTTAACACTATCCAGCCTCCACCTTGTTTTGGGGCAGGAGTGCAAATTGACTCAGATGAATTCCGTTCAGCCACCTCTAAAAATCGAAGAGGGCGAGCGGGCAAATGAGTCGCAGACTTTTCAAACTACGATATTTGCGCTGTCACGCGCAGATACGGTTTACTATTTTGATACAGCGAACCGGATTCGTCGCATAGAGACAAGCGGCCGCTTGACGACAATAGCCGGCAACGGAGCTCGGGCACTTCAACTCAATGAAGGCGACGCACTAACCACGCCATTACCAACCGTGGGACAGTTGGCCTTCGCGCCAAACGGACTTCTCCACTTTGCCGCCGTGGGTCGCGTGTTTCGTATCTTGGGCACGAAAATTGAGCCGATAGCAGGAAGTGGTAAGCCGGGCTTTAATGGCGAATCTGGACCAGCACTCGAAGTGAATCTCGGCGGTATAACCCACATGGCTTTTGGGCGATCGGGAGAATTGCTCATTATCGACGGCTTCAATCGCCTGCGCCAACTGGACTCCAGCGGCACCTTGCGAACCATCGCCGGTTCCACGCGAGTTGCTGCAGCAACAGGATTGACCGGGGACAATGGGTCGGCTACACAGGCAGCTTTGTCGAGCCCTCGTCAGGTGGTGCCGCTAGTCGGTGGTGGCTTGTGGATCAAAGATTTTTCAGGACGGCACCTGCGGCTGTTGACACCGGATGGCGTCATCCGCACGATCAACACAAATTTCGAACCGACAGTGAATATCATGCAATTGGCGGACGGCACCCCTGCTGCCGCAACGGCAAACCGTGTCTACCCGATCGGCGCAAGCGGAGTGATCGAGCTTGGCTCTACGCCTTATCCGAGCTTTACCGGGACGCCACGGGGAATTGCTTCGACCGGCGCTCTATTCTTTGAGGGATCTGCTCGACCGGAACAAAAAAATCCGCTGGTCAGGTTGTCAGGAAGCACTCAAACTGTACTGGCAAGTGCTCCTGTGGCCGCCATCGTAGACGGACAGGCAGCACCGTTTGGGGCCTGGGATGAGAGAGGCGGTCGTCTTCTCTTCGCATCGTCGCTTGGAGGGAAATCTGGCATCCTTGAAGCCCGCGCAGGACAGACTCCGCGATTCATCGTTGGCGGTGGTGACGATATTGGAGATGCGGATGGCAAAGCAGCTACAGCCCTCTCTATTTTCGGCGTACAGGCTTTTTCCGTGGATACTGAGGGACGAATCGTAGTTGCCGATGTATACCGTCGTCGCATCCTTGTAGTGGGGACGGATGGCAAAGTAAAAATCTTGAAGACCCAGGATGGCAACGAAATCCCTTATCAGTCGCTTGGAAGCTTTTCGGGTTTGCAGAGAATTGTGGCAGACAAAATCGGCAACATCTATTGGTATTCAGAAGGAGCAACTCCAACCGGCGGTGTCTTCACGGCCGATATACGTGTCTGGCAGCGATCCAACTCGTCGCTTGGATTGTTCTCGATCACTGGTCTGGCTGCTCTGGGCAGACTCGGCGATGGCACTGCCGTTGCAATCGCGGGCAATGGCGGTAACTTCCGTTCGGTTTATCGCCTCAGCCCTGCAGGTAAAGGCGAAGAGTTAACCGGCTTGCGATGGCTGCCTTTGCAGTCGGTGGCGACTCTAGACAGCATGCCCTATTTTGTAGCTGCATCCAGACTGTTTCGGGGAGTGCCCGGTCAGATCGAAATGCTGGATCTTCCGCTGCTGTCATCGGGAGCAAACTTTACACCCGACTTTGTCTTGTCTTCAGGCGCGCAGCTTATGGTGCATCTGACCGACGGCGGCTTTTATCGAATTGAAAATACAAACATGTGCAACTGGGTGCAGCAGCCCATTATCTCCGTGGGCGGAATTGTGAATGCAGCAAGCTTTGAATTTTCGGATACGATTTCGCCGAGGCAATTGACCACAGTTTTCGGGACGAGCTTGGGGCCACCGGAAGGTCAGGGCATAGTCCTCGATGGATCGATGCGCGCAGTGGGTCAGCCAGCACCATATCCTGCGCTCACCTTGGGCAATTTTTCCGGCACCATTCCTCTGGCCACTTTGACAGGAACAACCATGCCTGTAATTTTTAGCAATGACAGTCAGGTTTCGGTGATGGGAGTAACTACCATTCCTGCCTCCGGCGAATACCTGTTGTATTTCAGTTGGCAGGGCCTCCAACTGATCCATTCCAAAACAGTAAGAGTGGAAGTCGCAACTCCAGGCGTTTTTGTCTCGAATGGCCGGGCAGAAGCACTCAATGAAGATGGCAGTCGCAACACTCCTGAGAATGCTGCTGCGCCGGGCAGTATCGTTCAGATCTACGCTACCGGACTCGGAGCAATTGATGACACCCTGACATTAGGCGATTTCTTCAGTTCCACCGCACTGACACGCACTGTGAATGCCGTGAGCGTATGGATCGACAGCAAAGAAGCCGAGGTGATTTTCGCTGGTGGTGCACCAGGACAGATTGGCGGCCTCTACCAAATCAATGCAAGAGTTCCATTTGCTGCTGCTTCGGGCCTGCGTGAAATCGTCGTGAAAGTCGCAGGGCAGAACAGCGATGCCGGACAACGCGCGAAGCTTGCGATTCGATAGCTAGAATTCAAGGCGCATCGTGAGCTGCAACTGGCGCGGCCGGAATGCGAAGCCGCCATAGGAATTTGCGAGACTTGAAATGCCATCGGATGCAGGCGTAACCAGCCCCTGCACGTTCAACACGTTGAATACATCAACGTTTGTGCGCAGTCGGACACGCTCATTGAAAGTAAAGTACTTCATCAGCGATGAGTCCATGGTCCAGTTGAAGGGGCCAAGGCGCGTCTGATTGCGCCATGGATGAAGTCCCGTGTCGTAGTTAACGCGCACTACACCTCCACTAACCAAAGGCATGTAGACCACGTTGGTATCATAATCGGCATTGTTCAGGTCTGTCGGCTTGCCGCCTTTGGGCCAGGGAATAATGGGCTTCTGCGCAGGCTTGTAATTCTCGGGCAGGCCGAATACCCCATTACGCATACCAAAGTCGTTGCGGCTATTGATGAAACGATCCGAGATGTAGCCGTTGAACCGCAGGTAGCCTTCCATGCAGCGCTCATCCTTTGCGCTTCTGGCATCGGCAGGAGTATTGCGGCAATCCAGAATCTTGTACTTGTTGCCGTAGGTTTCGAAGTTACCCATTTCTCCCCAGTTCCCGGTCGGCAAAGCATACCAGCTGCTGACTACCGTCCCAGTGCCGGAAAGGCGCCAACCGCCAATTGCAGAATTCACCCAGGAATTGACGTTGCGACCAAAAGGCTTACCCTTCCCAAACGGCAGATCATAGATCCAGTTCCAGCGGATGCGGTGCTTGGGGACCCCCGTATCGCGATCGTAGAAGAGGAAACGATTGAGTTCTTTGAAGTCTGTCGGGACCGTACCAGGAAGATAGGCTGAAGGAACAGAACCAACATCATCGCGGAAGGAATTACCTGCTAGACGAAGTGTGTTGGTGAGAGTGTAGAAAGCCTGAAAGCCAAGGCCCTCACGGAAACGCCTCTCAAATTCAACGGCCCACGTGGAGGAATTGATGATGCCGCTACGCTGCAAAATCCTTACATCGGTGTAGGCATTTTGGTCGTAGGGACGACGAAGAACGTTCGAGAATTCGCCAATGGGAAGGGCACGTCCGGTGCTAAGGAACCACACGTAATCCGTCTGCGTAGCGTTGATGTTGTAGAGCTGGTCGGTATTGACGCCGTGCTTTCCCTTGTAGGTAATTCGAACCACGGTTGACTGTGCCAGTTGCTTTTCAAGCGCCAGGTTCCATTCGTGAATCCGAAGGCTTGGCTGTTTACCATCAAGGCCAACCACGCTTGTGCCACGGGTTAACGTGTTGGGGTTATTGACGTCGATCAGATTGCTGCTGTTGAGCCCGGCGACGACATCAGGGACGTTGCGCATGAGATAGTT
The DNA here is from genome assembly GCA_025354885.1 of Acidobacteriota bacterium. Taxonomy (GTDB): domain Bacteria; phylum Acidobacteriota; class Terriglobia; order Bryobacterales; family Bryobacteraceae; genus Bryobacter. The sequence continues at coordinate 21,091 of JANXLY010000292.1, forward strand.
GGAAATGCCATCCGGGCTCTGGGCAGCCGAGTTGGGATTGTATGTGAAGTTCGCCCTGAATGGCGCGAGCCCGGAGAACTGCGCAAGGAGCGTGCGCATCGGGACGGCCGAAATATAGAGACCATATCCGCCGCGGATCACGAAGGGATTTTTGCCCTCGCGAATTGTGTATACAAAGCCGGCTCGTGGACCAATATCAAAATAATTGGAGGGGAAGAGCTGCTTTGTTTTTTTGAGCTCAGCCGATGATTTGAAGGAGACACCCACATTCTGAAAAGTGTTAACAATCTGAGGAGTTGTTACACCGAGCTTGTAGTAGTAATCCAGAGATTCCGGCAACTGAATCGACTTGCTGCCAACATCGAACGCCGTCAGCAGATTGTTCTGCTCGGAGAACGCAGGATTGATGTCCCATCGGACGCCCGGCGTGAGCGTGAGACGGCGCGAAACTCTCCAGTTGTCCTGAAAGTAAAGCCCGTAATTTCTCTCCCGCACACGCATGATTCCTCTCTTCAGGCCAACCGTGTAGGTACTGGCATAGCCAAGAAAAAAATTCGCCATGTCATGACCAGTCTGCGGAACTGTGCCGGGAGCGAGGGTACTGCCTAAAGTAGGAGATTCGAGAGAAGTAGCAAGGCTCGAAAAAGCGACGGAACCTGAGATGGCCCCCTGGTCTGGCAGCAAATGCTGTTTTTCATCGTGGTAGCGAGCACCAAATGAAAAATTATGACTCTTCCTGATCCAGGTGTAGTTCTGCTCCAGATTGGAAATCATGCTGTAAAGCTGACGGCGGTTGTCGCCTTCGATGTAGTTGTAATTCGTAAAGCCGGTACCCGTGATGTTGGGCCAGCCGATTTCGCCATAAGGATTGGGGAGGCCGAGCTCTTTCGACCAGTCCGTATCGACGGGCCCCGTTACCGTGCGCGTAATTTGCCACGCGCGATTGGCGAGAGTTTCCACAAAGAATGTGGGAGAAAAAACATGGGTCCAACTGAAAGCAACTGCCTTGCCGCGCACAGGAAGATAAGTTACGTTTGCTTCGCCGTTGAGCGTCGGCGGACCATTGTTGGAAGCTGTGCCAAGAAAATTCGCATTTCGCGTGCCGCCATTCACTTTGAAAAAGAAGTTGTCTTTTTCCGAAAAGCGATGGTCGACCCGGAGTGTCGCCGGATTATCGCTCAGGTTTGGAAACCCATTGGTGGGCACAGCCATTTTCAAATTGTTACCGACGTTCGGATTGATAATGTCGGTGGGCATTGGCGTAATCGCAAGAATCCTTTTGGTGAAAGCGCTCATACGATTGAGCGGAATCTGATTATTGTTGAATCGATCACGCACTGATACAATCCGGCCATTGGCTTGCTCTTCCTGGCGGGTTGTAAGGGGATCGTAGAGGTCTAGGCGACGCCCGGCAGAATCAAAGAGCTGCGAAAAATCGCCATTGCGCATGGCTGCGGTTGGGACGCGAAATTCGCGCGTGATGCCCTGTACGAGTTCTGTGCCTTCTTGTGAGTAGAAAAAGAAAGTGCGATTGCGCCCGTTGTAAAGCTTCTTGCCGTTCAACCCCAAACTCGGAAGAATGACAGGGCCGCCGATCGAACCGCCAAATTCATTGCGTATCAGCTTTGGCGTCTTATAAGGCGATCCATCGAGAAAAACATCCTGCCGCGCACGGGCAACTCCAAAGCCGTTGTTTCGATGAGTTTCGTAGATCGCTAGCGAAAGTTGGTTGGTGCCGCTTTTTGTAGAGACGATCACTGAAGTAGGGCGCGTGTATTTTGCTGAAGAAGTGCTGGTCTCCACACGAACTTCACCAATCGACTCAAGCCCCTGCAAATTAGCTGAGCCTCCAAACTCCCGGTTGTTTGCCGAGGCACCATCTTGAACGTAGTCAGTGGAATAACTCATCAAACCGCTGACTCGAATCCCTCCGTTCACATCGTTGATCGATTCAACGCCAGGCGTCACATTCTCTAGCAGCGTATTTAGATTGCGCCCGTTGATGGGAATTTCTTTGATGCGTTGCGAATCCAGAGTCGAAGCATCTGTCGCATCGGTTGTTGTGATGAGAGGAATGCTGCTGGTAACGACCACCGTTTCCGTAATTTGACCAGGTGTCAGAACAGGATTGATGACCGCTGTTCGCCCGGTTTCGACGATAAACTCTTCCTCAAACGACTTCATTCCAACCATTTCGACTCGAATTTTGTAAGGCCCAATACTCACCGGAGGCGTCGCGAAAAAGCCTTCTGCATTGGAGAGGCTATGGATCGTGCGGTTTGTCGGAAGGTGAATAATTGTAATCTTGGCAGCTGCGACTGCAGCCGCAGTCGGGTCTCTCACCGTTCCCTGGATGGCCCCTCCACCACTGGACTGCGAGTGCAGTGAAAAGTTGATGATCACCAGGAATGCTGCCCTGAAGCCGAATCTGTGCACCCTTGGATTTTATACCGACTTTCCTTCTGCCGCTACAATTGACCAAGCATCCCGCATGGTCAAAACAAACTACACGTCCCCAAGTGAAGAATTCCTCGCCCAACGAAAACTGAAGCGCCACGCCGGCGTTTGGCAGCTCTGGGCCCTCGGCGTAGGCGCTGTAATTTCCGGAGATTTCTTCGGCTGGAATTTCGGCCTCGCCTCCGGCGGTTTCGGTGGCATGCTCCTGGCACTTTCGCTTGTAACGATCATGTATGCGGGCTTGTGCCTTTCCATTGCCGAGATGGCTGCAGCCTTACCTCACACCGGCGGTGCCTACTCTTTCGCACGCACCGCAATGGGCCCCTGGGGCGGCTACATCACAGGCCTCGCAGAGAACATGGAATACATTCTGACTCCAGCAGTAATCGTAGTTGGAATCGGCGGATATCTCGGCGCAATCTTCGGCACACCCAAAGAGTTTGAACCCTTGTGGTGGCTGGCCTGTTACGCAGTATTTGTATCGCTGAATATCTGGGGAGTAGAGCTCAGCTTTCGCTTCTCAGTCGCCATTACGATTGCAGCTCTGGTGGCGCTGGTCGCCTACTGGGTATCAGTGATTCCACAATTTGATCCAGCGCGCTTTGCAACCCCTTACTTTCCGCGAGGCGTCAACGGTATGTGGGTTTGCCTTCCCTTTGCGCTTTGGTTTTATCTCGCGATCGAACAACTTCCACTGGCTGCCGAAGAGAGCCACGACCCCGTAAGGGATATCCCCAAGGGCCTTACCTGGGGTCTGGCGACCCTTGTGGTCTGTGCTTTTGCGACCCTCACCCTGGGAGCCGGAAGTGCACCCGGAGCCAAGGCAGTCGGCGTATCCAACGAGCCACTATTCCTCGGCTTTGTTGCCGCCTACGGAAACTCTGCGAGTACCAAACTGCTGGCGGTGATCGCCTGCATCGGCTTGATCGCCAGCTTCCACACCATCATCTTTGCTTACGGCAGACAGATCTATTCGCTTTCACGCGCCGGTTATTTTCCTGTCTGGCTTTCCCAAACGCACGGAACTCGCCGCACACCGCATCGCGCGCTGATTGTCGGCGCTGTCATGGGATTCTCCGCTGCTTTAGGAATTCACTTCGCTCCGCACGATAGCCCCGTCGGTGCAATCCTTCTAAATATGGCTGTGTTCGGAGCAGTGCTCGCCTATCTATTCCAGATGTCATCCTACGTCTTGCTTCAGCGCAAATTCCCTTCCCTCAACAGGCCCTACAGGAGCCCATTGGGAATGACGGGCGCTGTCGTTAGCGGCATCATCGCGCTGGTCACAATGCTGACCCTGTTCTTGAACGCAGAATACGTAAAGGGCGTATACGGTGCGCTCGTCTGGTTCTTGCTTGGCATCATCTGGTTTGCATTTCATGCCCGTCATCAATTGATCCTGTCTCCTGAAGAAGAGTTCGCCCAGGCCCAGCAGGAGTCGCGCTCAGCGGAGTTACGCTAAGAAGTAATGCAACTCCTTACGCTCCTGCTGACCCTTGCGCAAATTCCTGAAATCGCCGGGACACCCACCGACTTCATCCGCATGCGTTACACCGAAGTAGAAGCAGGCACGGGAGTGGCTGCCAGGCCTGGCCAGGAATACACGGTCCACTACACGGGCTGGCTGACGGATGGCACGAAATTCGATTCTTCTCGCGACCGCAATACGCCGCTCAAGTTTATCCAGGGCCGTCGGCGCGTGATTTCGGGATGGGACGCTGGCTTCGAGGGGATGAAGGTTGGTGGCAAGCGGCGCCTCTTCATTCCGTATCAGATGGCATACGGGGAACAAGGGCGCGGACCCATCCCGCCCAAGGCCGAATTGATTTTCGATGTAGAGTTGCTTGGAGCAGAGGATGTAAAGCTAGCGATTGCAGCCCAAGACCTGATCAACCCTTTCGAAGAAGCGGCCTCAAAGATCATTGGTTTGGCAAAGGCAGTGCCAGAGGAAAAACTCGATTGGAGACCGGCACCTGGTGTCCGCTCCTTCCGTGAACTGCTCCTTCACGTCTCCTACGGCAACAAGCTGCTGCTCTGGCTGGCCACCGACAATCCGCCGCAAGACCTCTTCGATCAACGTGTCCGCGATCAGCAGAAAAAAGAAATCGAAATGGTAAGCAAAGAAAAGGCAATCGAAATGTTGACCGAAAGCATGGCGGCGGTGCGCAAGCAATTGCCTACGCTCCGCCCTGCCGTGCTCGACCGCGAAATAAATGTCTTCGGCAAGCCTTCAACCATGCGCGGCATCTATGTCCTGATCGACACCCACATGTCAGAGCATCTCGGACAACTCATCACTTATTCGCGCATGAACGGACTGGTCCCGTTCTGGTCGCAACCCAAATAGGTCAGCGCGGACGCCGCAACCACTTGTCGTAATAGGCGAGAGTTCTGCCCCATGCATCCGTTGCCGCAGTGGCATTGTAGGCAGCACCTGTATCGTTGTGAAAAGCATGCCCCACGCCCTCGTAAACAAAAAGCCCGTAGCTCTTTGTCGCCTGACTCATGAGTGAAGCTGTCGCTTGAATCGAACGAGTGAGATTGCGGTCTGTCTCCGCATGGATGGCAAGGACGGGACTGCGAACCCGGGCAACATCTTCAGCCGTCGCCGGGGGTGTTCCATAGAATGAAACTGCTGCCGCAAGCTCCGGCAGGTTCACAGCCAGATCCCAGACATTCCCGCCACCAGCGCAAAATCCAACTACGCCAATCCGGTCATGAATCACAAACGCTTCCTGGCGCTTCAGAAAATCAAGCGAAGCGATCAAGTCTGCACGACGGTCAATTTGATTCGTCCGGTTATACGCAGCGGTCTGTTGGGTAGGGTCTGTAAACTGCGCGGTACCGCCCTGTCGACTCAGCAAATCCACCCCCAGCGCAACATATCCAGCCTTGGCCACGCGTCGCGTGACATCGCGAATATGTTCTACCAGCCCACGGTTTTCATGGATCACGATTACCCCTGGCTGCTGCTCTTGCCTTGCACGCTTCGGAATCACGAGATAGCCGTAAAGAGCGCCACTCACGCCCTGATAAGTGACATCGCGGCCCTCGATATCCGGGTCGTTCTCAGGAACAGTCACGCCCGGCGGCACAGGAGTGGATTGAGCATTCATCTCCTCGTAACCGCCAAGTGCGGCAACTGCCGCTGCCATGCTGCCTGTGATTTTGATTACGCGATCGATCAACTCTCGTCGGCCGAACGCTCCATCCACGTAAAGGTGGACTAATTCTCCTACTGGACTCTTGTCATCCTGCATGATACGCAACCTCGCTTTCCTAGATTCTCTTACATTTCCAGCGGCTCAAAAAACTCGCCTAAAACTTGGGAGGATGAATTGATCCGCTATCCTTGGCCACATGACCAGAATCGACGACATGAGCTTGGACCTGCTTTTTGGTAATGCCCGCACCTTCCCTGCTTGGCTGGATCAACCAGTCGAAGCCGCTCTGCTGCAGCAGATTTACCATGTCATGCGCATGGGCCCGACATCCATGAATGCCTGCCCGCTGCGCATCGTGTTCGTCAGCTCCGCAGAGGCAAAAGAAAAACTTAAACCCTGCCTCATGGCTGGCAATGTAAATCAAACCATGCAGGCCCCTGTCACAGCGATTTTTGCTCACGACCTCGACTTCTACAAGAAGATGGATCGCCTCTGGCCCCATTCCGTCGTGACCCCAATGTTTGAAGGCAAACCAGAATACACAGAGCAGTTCGCCTTCCGCAACGGCACCTTGCAAGCCGCCTACTTCATGGTCGTCGCAAGGGGTCTTGGCCTCGATTGTGGACCGATGTCTGGATTCAACAATGCAAAAGTGGACGAGACTTTTCTCGCAGGCACCAGTTGGCGCTCGAACTTCTTATGCAACTTGGGCTATGGCGACAAAACGAAACTTCGCCCTCGTGGCCCACGCCTTGATTTCAGTGAAATTGCCAGCATCGTATAGGCCATTGCAATTGAGTCTGTTTCTGCCCGCGCTCATGATGTCCATCGCTTGGGCCCTGCGTGGTTCCCTCGGTGGTGGGCCACTCGCTGCCATGATCCCCGGAGCCCTCTGGGCTATGGCAGTCGCGTCAGCCCGCAAATGGAGCGCACGCGAAGCCAGTCTCTTCGTCGGGGTCGCTGCAATCGGCATTGGTCTGGGCGGGCAGGAAACTTACAGCCAAACCGTCGGATTGCTGCGCGAACCAGACACCAGACTTTGGGGCCTGTTCGGCCTGGCGATCAAAGGAATGGTTTGGGGCTTGCTGGGTGGCTCCATCATCAGCCTCGCCTGGCTCACGCCTAAGAGGCCGCTCACCGTGTCGCTTGTGTTGCTCGTAGCCACTCAATTCGGCTGGCAGTTCCTCAACCAGCCCAAGCTCATCTATTTTTCCAATCGCATTATCCAGCCAAGGCAGGAGATCTGGGCTGGCCTTGGCTTCGCTGCACTTGCACTGCTGCTACTGCTTCGCCATCCAATCGCCAACCGACTCGCCCTATTCGGAGCGATCGGAGGTGCAATCGGATTCAGCTTCGGCAGTCTCTTCACGCTGGTCCCGGTGTCTGCATTCCCGGGCCTGAAGCTGGTGGAACTCAGCTTCGGTCTCGCACTCGGAGCCCTTTTGTATTTGGCAATTCCTTCGGAACCACCTTCGCCAGCAGCTCCACTCAAAGCTTGGCAACACTTCAGCTATCCGGTCCTGACGGCGATCACCCTTGCCATCAACTTGTACCTTCCAGTTCGATTCAGCTTCACCGCAGCCGCCGCAATCCTCTTGCTGATCCTTCCTCGATACCCGCAACTAGGCTGGACCGTTGGCTTCAGCGTCACACTTGCGGCTGAATGTTTTGAGCTCCACGCAACCCATGAATTCTGGGCCGTCGCACTAGCCGTTGCTCCGCAAGCTCTGCTCGCCTGGTGGCTCGCATCTCGCGAAACTTTCAATCTTCAGGCCATGATTCTCCTTCTCGGCTGTTGCGTCTGGATATGGAAGCTCCAAAGCTTTTGAATATTTCGATAGACTACACAGTCGATTACCCCTCGTTTGTTGTGCCTCTTTGCCGCAGTTTCGTTTGCCTTGGCCCAAGGCCCTGTTCTCAAGGTGGAAACCCCAATGCCACCGCCCGCGTGGGCTCTTATGGAACGAGCCTTACTCAAGTCAAACTCAAACGCAGCACGCGCTTTCTACAAGCGATATGTAGACGAGCGTGGCTACCTCATGCATACCCCGCGCTGGGGCACCCTCGATGGCCCCGATGACGCCATTGAGACCTTTCACAACTGGACGCTGCTCCACGCCCTTGGTGGTGACGATGATGTCCTCGCCATGTATAACAAGGCCCAGGAGGGTCACTATCGCCAGTACGGCGAATTGCGCACCAAACTGACCAAGCTCGCCGAAAACGGTGCGTACTACAAAGAATTCATCACCATGTCCGACTGGTTCCACACTGGCGAAGGCATGCGCGCCTTCCTCCTTGCCGGGCTTTCAAAGCCGAACGACGAGGTCTATCGAAACCGAATGCAGCGATTTGCCGGCCTCTATATGAACGAGGATCCGGAAGCCCCAAACTACGATCCCCAGCACAAAATTATCCGAAGTACCTGGACGGGATCGAAGGGGCCAATGATCGGCCGCGCCTCAATTTACGACTGGGTCGGCGATCCGGTTCCCGGCAGCTTCCATCTCCTCCACAATGCAGCCGGGCGTG
>JANXLY010000296.1 GCA_025354885.1 Acidobacteriota bacterium
GCCGTGCTCAGCGTCGATCTGGATGGCGATGGCAACGACGAAGTTGTTTACGGCTCACGCAAGGGCGATGTGACGCTACGCTATGTGCGCTATGACAAGTCGTCCAAACAGTGGAAGATCCACTCTATCCTCGACGGAAAAATCGCAACGAGTGCGTGTGCCACTGCCGACTTCAATGGCGACCGCCGCCCTGATCTTGCCTGTATTGGCGGGTCCACCGCAAACCTGATTCTGCTCGAAAACCGCCCCTAGCATGGCGAAAATCCGATAGGATATGCAGCATGAGCACCCGTCGTAACCTCATCCAGTCGGCAGCTATTGCTGCAACAGCCCAGTCACTTTCGCAGCGCCTCAATGCGGCGGATCTCGTCACCAAAGGGAACATCCAGCATTCGGTGTGCAAATGGTGCTATCCGAAGATTTCACTGGAGGATCTTTGTCAGTCGGCAAAGTCGATTGGCCTGACATCGATCGAGCTGTTAGGACCAGCCGAGTGGCCCACCCTTGCCAAGCACGGGCTGACCTGTGCCATGACGACGGCCCCGAACATTGACGGACTGGGCGGCATTACCAAGTCTTTCAATCGTGTGGAACACCACGACAAACTCGTTGAAGTTTACAGCGACTGGATTCCCAAGGCTGCGGCGGCTGGCATCAAGAACCTGATCTGCTTTTCAGGCAATCGCGATGGCCTTGATGATGAGAAGGGTCTTGCGAATTGCGCGATGGGCATCAAGCGGCTGATGAGCCTGTGCGAAAAAAACAAAGTAAACCTGGTGATGGAACTGCTCAATTCAAAGGTCAATCATAAGGATTACCAGTGCGACCACACTGCGTGGGGTGTTGAACTCTGCAAGCGGGTAGGGTCGCCGAACATGAAATTGCTGTATGACATTTACCATATGCAGATCATGGAAGGTGACGTGATCGCCAACATTCGCGCCTATCATCCTTACTTTGCCCACTATCACACTGGTGGTGTTCCCGGCCGCAATGAAATTGATGAGACGCAGGAGCTTTTCTATCCGGCTATCGTAAAGGCAATTGTAGAGACGGGCTTCAAGGGTTTTATAGCCCAGGAATTTATTCCGAAGCGCCCCGACGCGCTGGCTTCGCTGCGCCAGGGTGTTTCGATCTGCGACGTTTAGCCTGGAGCTACTTCATCCAAAATACGGTGCCGTGGCGTGCGCCCTTTGGTAGCTCTATGAGATCCGAGATGTCTTCCCAGGTCTCGAGATCGAGAGAACGCACTGCTCCATATTTGTGGTCTCGATACTTGTCGAAATAAACGTACCAATACCTTCCGATCTTCACGGGGCTTGCGCCCTCGGCCCAATCGACTCCACTGATGCGGCGACCCGGTTCGGTCCAGGGGCCATCCAGTGAATTGGCGTAAGTGAGGAAGAGATATTTTGCGAGTGGATTTTGCGTCTCATTTTTTACGACCATGGCGTAGCGGCTGCCATCACGAAACAGCGCGCCGTCAATGACGTTGAAGCCTGGTTCGTAGAACAGCTTTGCGCTGCTGATTTCACTGAAGTTTCTGGTCCGAAAGGCATACAAACGGTGATTGTTTTCGTTACCCGCCTGGCCGGCGGTTTCAGGAAATTTTCCAGTGATCGTCGAGGCCCATACTACGACAAAATCTTTGCTTCGCTCATCGTAAAAAACTTCCGGTGCCCAGCAATTCAAGACAGGAGTATCTTGGGGAAAGACAGTGATGGCGCGCTGTGGGGTCCAGGTTTTGAGATCGCGGCTCGACGCATAGCCGATCGTTCTGCCCTTCCAGGCGGTGGTCCAGACCATGTGAAAAACGCCGTCCGGCCCGCGAGCAATAGACGGGTCACGAGTCAAGCGCGATTCGCCCACTTCGGGCTTTAATACAGGTTGGCCTGCGTTCGATTCTGTCCACTTCAAACCGTCGCGACTCTCCGCTAAATACACACCGTCTTCCCCGTTGTTGCGGAAGAAGGAAAAGACGAATTTTTCTTCTGCGAGCAGGCACGAAGCACAGCTCAAAACGAGCAATCCGAAGCCAATTCCCTGTGTCATGATTCTTTACCTTTTCATCCAAACTCTCGGGGAAATCATTTCAAAAAGCAAAGCATTTGTCCAGCGCCATGATCAGACTTTGCCAGAGCCGCCTGGTCACTGAAATTCATTTTACCCTTGCTCAAACTATTAATGTCAATTATCAGTAGTCTAATGATGAAGCGTTTGCTAGACTCCGAATACCTTGCGTATTCACCTACTTAACCCAAGCGATATCTCCTTCGGAAGGGGAGTGATCACACCACGTTGGCTTTTTGTCTTAGCTGCGGCCACGCCGCGACATTACGGCGACCCTCTCATCATTGACGAGACGCTGGTACAGATCGATTTCAGCACGATCCAGAAGGGAGATGTGGTGGGCATCGGAATCCACACCGCCAACGTCCTGCGCGGCTACGAGGTTGGCCGCAAAGCGCGCGAGATGGGCGCATATGTGGTCTTCGGCGGCATCCATGCCACCCTATACCCGGAAGAGTCTTTCGAACTCGGTGGCGCGCATGCCGTGGTCAAGGGAGATGGCGATGATGTCTGGGCCCAGGTCATCAAAGACGTGCTTGCCGGCGTTACGGGGCAAACCTACGATGGCGGACGCGTTGGTGCTGATCGATTCCTCGAAGCACGGTGGGATCTGCTTCCTCACAATGGATATATGTTTGCTTCGGTGCAGACGGTCCGCGGCTGCCCCAAGCATTGCTCTTTTTGCAGTGTGTGGCGCACGGATGGCCAGAAGCCACGTCAACGGTCGACCGATGCCGTTATTAACGAAATTGTTGCCTTAAGGCGTCAGGGTTTCCGATTTATTACGCTGTCTGATGACAACTTTTACACCGTAACCCTAACCGATATTTCGCTCGCAGAGCGACAGGGGAACCCAGAGCGCATTTTGGAGTTGAAGACGCTGCGAGAGGAGCGTTTTGAACTGATGGAGGCGATGTCACAGCTCCCTTCAGACATGGTGTTTTTTACGCAGATCACGATGGAAGCTGCAGAAGATACGGAATTTCTGGATGCGATGTCGCGAGCGCGGATCAAGGGTGCGCTGGTTGGTATTGAAGCCGTCACGGAAGAAGGCCTTAAGGCTGTCTTCAAAGACTTCAACTACTCCGGCGAGAACCTGATTGCGCGGCTGAAAGAGTTCAAGAAGCACAATGTGCACGTGCTTGGTTCTTTCATCTTTGGACTCCATACGGATCGTGCGGAAACCTTTGATGCCACTGCCAAGCTTGCACTCGAAGCTGATATCACGATTGCCCAGTTCGTGATGATGACGCCATTCCCTGGCACCGTTGACTTCCAGAAATGGGAAAAGGAGCAAGGCGATAAGGTTCAGAAGATTGATGGTATTCCCGTCACGCGTTATTGGCTGATTCCTCCCGCTAAGCGCCCCAAGCTGTACACGCCGCACCCGACGATGAAGCCAGAGGAAATCCGTATGCGCACACAAAAGGTGTGGGACGCATTTTATGAGACTTCGGTAGTCTGGAAGCGTGCGAATTGCGTTAAATCGCTGAAGTCGAAATTGGCGTTCTTCCTGATCTCGAAACTGTACCGTCAGATGTATGCAAACACCGGCATCGCAACCGATAGTGCACGACGCAAGAGTTCAACGAATTCGGCCAAGTGGCTAACGCTACCGCTGGTCTGGATCTTCAAGGCGAAGCCGATGCCTGATCTGCAAAAGCCGGTCAGCACTGCGGTGCGGCCATTTGCGATCATCGGCCAGTAGCTTCTGGCAATCCTAATAAATAGGGCGCTGCTCCAGCAAAGGAGCAGCGCTCTATTTTTTTGTTCCAAAGGCGAGCTGAGGATTGGTCCAGAGTAATGGAGTGCGCCAGTCGGGATTGATCCTGGGCAGGAAGTCTGTGTAAAGGCTGGTGTACGGTTGGTAGCTGCCGCCAAGTGGCTCGCCGACATGAAACCACCCGGCATCCTGTGAGATGAGAGTTCTGTTCAGCAGGCGATGTTCAGCCATAAAACGGACGCACTCCAAATGACGCTCGATGGATTTCGGGTTGATGCCGTCGAACTCCACCCAAGCACCCGCTTTGGCGATGCGTGCGTGAATTTCGAGATCGGCTTCGTTTTGGGCATGCACCCAGACCCACTTGGAAGGTGCGTGGCGCATCTTCTTCAGGATGGCGAGTTGATCGAGCGCTGCGGCGCCGTCGCCAGTGTGTGAGGCGATCGTGAGGCCAGTGGCTCGTGAAGTGAGGACGGCCGCCTCCATGAGCTTGCGATCGAGCGGATGGAGCGGGCCACGGTTGACGCCGATCTTGATGAAGCGCGGCTTGACACCGTCGACGCCGTTTCGCGCTTCAGTGATCCAGCGGGCAGCCAGCTCAGAAGCAGATTCGCGCTGCGCGTAGTTAGGCAGGAACTTGAAGTCTGCGGCACCGTAGAGTCCGGTGTTGGTCCAGATTTCGATGCCTGACTCGCGAGCCAGACGAGTCAGGAGCTTGGGATCCCGGCCCAGAAAATTCGGCGTGCACTCCAGCAGCCGTCGGCAACCGAGTGCGTGAATGGCTTTGAGATGGGGAAGAGCTAAGGAGGCCACTTCATCAGGGTCGTAACGCCCAGGCTGGATCGTGGCTGCCCCGACGAAGTCGACCATGATGTGTTCGTGGACAAGAATGCTTGGCCGAATTGCGGATTGCGAGGTAAGTGGAGCAAATAGCAAATCGCGGCGGCGGATCATAAGACTACTCTGCTTCCCAGCGAAAGCGCCACACGGCCAGAGCGCCAAACACTACGGTGCTAACGAGCAGCACGCCGATAGGCAATAGCGCCTCTTGGAAGCCCAGTCCGCGCCAGGTCATCGCATCCAGCCCATCCATTGCCCAGCGGGCGGGAATGATCTTGGTCACAGTCTGCATCCATGACGGGAACACAAAACTCGGCACCCATGCGCCGCTGAGCATCACCATCAGGAGCGTCGCCAGCGTTGCAAGACCACGAGCGGCTTCTGGTGTTTTGCCGAGCGCTGCGATCAGCAATCCGTAGGCGGCAGTCATCAGTGAGAAGGAAGCGCAAATGCCGACGAAGCCCAGCAGACTGCCAGAGATCTGGACACCGAATACAAGGCGGGCAAAGCTGAACACAACTGTCAATATCAAGATACCGACGAGCATCGCGCTGACAGCACGGCTCCCTAGCAGGACAACTTTTGAGAGCGGAGCAGCACGGAAACGCCGCCAGATTCCGCGCTGCCGCAAGAGCAACATTCCCAGCCCGACATCAATCCCCATAAACAACATGAACTGGATTGCCATACCGCCAAAGGAATGGGCGTACGCGTTGTATGGAATGCCAGACTTGGCAGTCAAGGCCTCTTCCTGAATCTCAAAGGGCACAGACAAACCACCACTACCGCCGATAGTCTGGCTCTTCTGGGGACGTGCGCCATAACGCTCGACACTGGAGAGCAAGTCGGAGAGGGACTTCTTTTCGCCGGGCTCCATGCCGGACTGCTCGAGATTCTTGAGTGCTGAAGAGGCAAGCTGCTGGCTCATGGAGCCCCCGAAGGCTTCGCGCGTGACTGCCTGCATGACTTGCCCTGTCAAGATCCCCTGCACCATGCCCGCTTCCATCTTGTGCGATGGATCATAAAGCACCCTGACCTGCGGTTTGTTTGCTCCCCCAAACAAAGCCTGTGCGGCCTGCTCACCAAATTCGGCTGGCAGGACCACGGCTACAGGGACGCGCCCCTTCTTTACTTGTTCGCGTGCCTGACTTAGGTCAGACGCTGACACATCGAGAGTCGGCTCCTTTTGCAAAGACTCGAGCAAGTGTCTCGTAATCGGGCCAGGACCTTCGTCTACCAGCAAGACCTTGACCTTGCCACGATCTTCGCTTTTTCCGAGGCCGCCAAAGACATAGCCGAAGAAACTGCCGATCAGAATGGGAGCGGCAAAGGCCATGATTACGGCACGGGGATCGCCGAAAAAGATGCGCAGATCCTTGCGAACCAATGCGAGAAATGCGTTCATGCGTCTCGTAAGCTCCTTCCGGTCAATTGCAGGAATACCGTCTCAAGAGTGGGTCTTTCGCTTTGCACGTGTGCATAGGATGCACCATTGGCGCTGAGCCAGAGGAGCAGCTCTGGCAGCGAATCGAGGCGATCTAAACCGAGACGCAACTGGCGCCCGTGGAGAGACACTTCGAGCACCATACTCCGCAAAACTTCAATGCCCGTAAAGCCATCTTCTTCAAGCTCAACTAACACAAAACTACTTACTGGAACGCGCCGCAGCAATCCGGCCAGATCATCATTGGCGATTAGCTTACCGTGATCCATGATCGCGATGCGGTCGCACAATCGTGCGGCCTCTTCCATGTAATGAGTTGTGTAGAGGAGGGTCTTTCCCATAGCCTTCAGTGTTTCGAGATTGTCGAAGATTGCATTGCGGCTTTGCGGATCAACACCGACTGTTGGCTCGTCGAGGAGCAACACATCCGGATCATGCAGGAGGGCCGCTGCCAGATTCAGGCGTCGCTTCATGCCGCCCGAGAAGGTGCCGGTTTTGTCTTTGGCACGATCCCGCAAACCGACGAGGTCGAGCACGCGATCCCGTTCTTTGGCGGCAGTTACGCCGTAGAGGGCACCGAACAATTCGAGATTTGCCATGGCGCTGAGTTCGTCAAATAGGGCGAGTTCCTGAGGCACGAGGCCAAGGCGTCTCTTCACGGGGCTTGTATCGCCGAGAATGCGTTCCCCGCAAATCCGGACTTCGCCGGCATCTGGCGTCACGAGGCCTGCCAGCATACCAATGGTTGTTGTCTTGCCCGCCCCGTTGGGGCCGAGGAGACCAATCACCTGGCCGCGTTCGGCCTCCAGGGAGACGCCGTCCACGGCCTTCAGCGTGCCGTAAGCCTTCTCAAGAGCAATCGCCTGCAACATGGGTATTTCGAGTATAAGCCGCGTTCACGACCTAAGGGCGATTGCAAACTTTTCCGGGCCAGAGTAAACTGGCTTTTTGCCATGAAGACCAAACGAACCAGGCTCGATTGGATTCTGGAAGCGATTGCGTTTGCTGCGCTGCCTGGCACATTTTTACTCCTGCTGGATCGTTGGCCGCAGTTACCCGGAAACGTGCCCATCCATTTCAGCACGACGGGAGTGCCCAACGGCTGGGCGAGCAAAGATACTCTCTGGATCCTGCCCCTCTTGGGTGCTGTGCTTTACCTGATTCTTACCCTGGTGGCGAAGAATCCATACAGCATGAATATTCCGATCCAATTGGATCGAGAGAATCCAGAAATTCGATCCCTGCTGCGCAGTATGGCGATCACACTGAAAGCAGTAGTTCTGCTGATATTTATTTGCGTTATCTGGTTCTCGATCAATATCGCGATGGGGAACTCTGACGGCTTGGGAGTTTGGTTTCTGCCTTCAACGCTTGCCGCGATCTTTCTTCCGATGCTGGGCTATTGGAGGAAGCTGAATCAGGTCGGGTAGGCCGGCAAACAGGTGATCGCGTCAGGATGCGACTCGACGCCTGTATCAACACTTTGTTGTGTAAAATAGGACAATGAATTCGAGTGCTGAAACCGTCTATTTGCTGAGAGAAGCCTGGAGGCTGATGGTCGAACGCTTGCCCCTCGGCGAGGTAAGAGAAGGCGAAGGCGTGGCGACCATGTTGGGCAACGTCCCATTGCCGTTTTTCAATCTGTCCATCAGTGACCAGCCGATCACCGATTCGGAAGATCTGCGACGGGTTCTCTCGCTCGCTGCCAGCCGGGCTAGTTCTTGTGAATATCCCACTATGTTCGTATTGTGCGAGGATTGGGCGCCAGCCGATTGGGAAAGCGTGGCGGCGGAATTTGGACTGGTGACGGCGCTAAGAATGACTGGAATGGCAATGGAAAAATTGATTCCAGCTCGTCGCGCTGCACCCGAGATCGAATTCCGCCGTGTAAGCAATGACGCGATGGCATGTGAAGTGGCTCTCCTGAATGCACATGGTTATGGAATGCCTGCCGAGCTATTTGATTGCATCTGCAATATGAACATCTGGCAGGAAGACAGTTACGCTTTTGTTGGATACGCAAACGGGAAGGCAGTGACTACGGCGGCAGCGCTCCCTGTTTCAGGAACCATCTATATTGCTCTGGTAGCAACTCTGCCTGGAGAGCAAGGAAAAGGTTATGCCGAAGCAGCGGTGCGGCACGCGATTGTCGAAGGTCAGCAGGCAATGGGGTTTGAGCGTGCGACGCTGCACGCGACAGAAATGGGACAGCCGGTCTATGCCGCCATCGGCTTTGAGCCGAGTTTGCGGTTTGCCCTGTTGATGGAAGCTCCGAAGGAAGGCGCGCCTGGGCATTAGCGCAGGGAAGCTGTCCCGATGTGGCGCTTAGAAAA
This sequence comes from Acidobacteriota bacterium, assembly GCA_025354885.1. GTDB lineage: Bacteria > Acidobacteriota > Terriglobia > Bryobacterales > Bryobacteraceae > Bryobacter. Next base: position 8,411 of record JANXLY010000296.1, read on the forward strand.
GTACTACGCAGAACTGCTTACCCCCTTGAAAGCGTTCTCGAATGGTGATAACAATATGGTCAACGGCAGGCCGGACAGGTTTGCCGGTGGATTCCAAATCAAGGAGGAACCATCCAATGACCTTATTGAATGACGAAGAGATAAAGACTCAGCTCATGAACATCGATCCGGAATTCCGTCGCCTGGCGGTGCAGCATTCCGAATATAGTCGGCTTCTGCATGAGCTAGAGTCAAAGCAACACTTGAATGAAGCCGAACTCGCTGAAGAAGCCCGCCTGAAGAGGATAAAACTCGCCCTTAAAGATCATATGCAGGAGATGGTTTCGCAGTTTGCGACCTAGCTCCTTTTTCAATTGAACCGTACTTCAGGCCTGGCCCCAACCACTCTCGTTCGCCAGTTGGGGCCAGGCAATCATTAGGGCAAACGCCTCTCCGTCTGAGATGCAATCGCTGCTCGGAACAGATTCCCGTCTCACTCCTCCCACCGGAACTTTCATCCAGCCCGAAGTGTCCTCATTGCTCGAGTGAGCGAGGATCGTACAATCAGGGAAATTCTAACCGAGAGACAAGCATTGTGAAAAACCAATTGATCGCACTGAGTCTGCTCTCGGGTTTAGCCTGGATTTCTCACAAATAACTAGCAAAAGGCCTCCAACCGTGGCATAACTGATTTGTCTGGAACAAGTTAGAGCCAAGAAGAAAGAGGCCTTTGCTATGACAGAGTGTATCCAAGAACGCTTCGAA
>JANXLY010000329.1 GCA_025354885.1 Acidobacteriota bacterium
CCCTGGCATCGGCAAGAAAACGGCTGAACGCATGATCGTAGAACTTCGCGACAAGATCGAGGACCTGCCCTCCGGCCCAGGCGGTACGATGCGCACACTGACCGGGCCGGCCAGCAGTTTTTCTCCACTCGAACAGGACGTTCTTTCGGCGCTCATAAACCTTGGCTCACCTGCTGCCGCAGCCGAACAGGCCGTTGGCAAAGCCAAGTCAATCGTGAAGTTTACCAACTTCGAAGAGCTGTTTCGCAAGTCTTTGGAATTGGTACGCTAACCTGAGGTTGCATGATGGAACGAGGTATTGTCGTGGCAGATGGGCAAGATGAGGATCGCCTCTTTGAAGCCTCCTTGCGGCCGAGGAGCCTCGCAGAGTTCACCGGACAGGAGAACCTCAAGGAAAACTTGTCGATCGCCATTGAGGCTGCCCGGCTGCGCGACGAAGCGATGGACCACGTCTTGCTCCACGGCCCTCCCGGCCTTGGCAAGACCACCTTGGCCACGCTGATCGCGAACGAATTGGGATCAGCCTTCGAACAAACTACAGCCCCCGTGCTGCAAAAGAAAATTGACCTCACTGGCCTGCTCAGCAACATCCGCTCCAAGCAGGTCTTCTTCATCGACGAAATCCATCGCCTCGCACCAGACGTTGAAGAGATGCTCTATTCAGCATTGGAAGACTTCCGCGTAGACATCCTTGTCGGCGCTGGCCCCGGCGCTCGCACACACTCTCTTTCCGTCCCGAAGTTCACCGCTGTCGGTGCTACTACCAAGCTGGGCAATATCAGCTCGCCATTGCGCGGCCGCTTCGGACTTGTTCTTCGCCTCGATCCTTATTCCGACTCAGAGCTCGCCAGCATCGTTGGCCGCTCAGCAACAATCCTGGACTTCCCCATCGGCAACGGCATCGCTCACTCGATCGCCAAGCGAAGCCGGGGTACCCCGCGCATTGCCAACCGCCTGCTGAGACGCGTGCGCGACTATTCTCAGGTCCGCGCCAAAGGTGAGCTCTCCGAAGATATTCTTGAGGCTGCTCTCAAAGTACTGAAGGTCGATTCGCGAGGTCTCGATGAGATCGACTATCGACTGATGAATTGCCTCCTCAAAACTTACGGTGGCGGCCCCGTGGGCCTCAACACCTGGGCCATAGCCGCTGGAGAAGATCCCACCACGCTCGAGGAAGTTTACGAGCCCTTCCTGATCCAACAGAACTTCATCACTCGGACCAACAAGGGTCGCGAAGCTACCGCCGAAGCTTTCGACTATTTCGGCGTCACTCGCCGAGCTCCCATTCCTCCTCCACAAAAGGTTCTCTTTTAGCCGATGAGTCCTCTGGATGCCTGTTTCGTGGCATCTTGTGAGCAGCTTGATAGACTCTGGCTAAATGGCTTCTGATCAGTTTCATATTCTGGGTCAGGCATCGGGTCCGGGAATTCCTCTGCATTCTGAGCGTTCTGGCCCTGCACCCCGAATTTCTTCGATCCTGATTAAGCCGGCCTCAGCCGTTTGTAACCTGGATTGCTCTTACTGCTTCTACCTTGATCGCGACCTCGACCCTTACACCGATCTTCCGCATCGCCGCATGTCCAACGAAACGCTCGAACGCCTGGTCGATAGCTATCTTTTCTATTCCTACCCCAATTCGACTTTCGCCTTTCAAGGCGGCGAACCCACCCTCGCAGGTCTGCCCTTCTACGAAAAGCTCGTTGGCCTCCAGAAGCGACTTGGTCGCGATGGTCATAATGTTTCCAACGCCCTTCAGACTAATGGCGTCCTGCTTGACGACAACTGGGGTCAGCTTTTTCACGAATACAACTGGCTGATCGGCCTCTCGCTTGACGGTCCAGAAGAAGTGAACGACAAATATCGCTACAACAAAGAAGGCCATGGCAGCTTCAAGTGGGTGATGCGCGGCATGGAAGCGCTGCAACGCAACAAAGTTGATTTCAATATCCTCTGCGTAGTGAGCAAGTCCAACGTTGACAAGCCAAGAGAGCTTTACAAGTTTTACGAGAGCTTGGGCGTCGACAACATCCAGTACATTCCGCTCGCCGAATTTGGTGGGGCAAACACAGACATGCCCTCCTCTGTAACCGCAGAAGAATATGGCAGGTTTCTCGTCGAGACTTTTGAGCTTTGGTGGCCAGAGCGCCGCAAGAGGCGCATCCGCTTTTTTGACAACATCGCTGAGGCCATTGCCGGCCAGAAGCCAGGCAGTTGCACCATGCACGAGACCTGCGACAGCTATGCGGTAGTCGAATATAACGGCGACGTCTTCCCCTGCGACTTCTTCGTTGAAAGTGGCTGGAAGCTGGGCAATGTCAACCTTGACTCCTGGTCAGAGATCGCTCGACGTAACCGCCGCTACAGTTTTGCTGAAAAGAAAACTCTTGCTCATCCGGAATGCCAGGTTTGCGAATACCAGTCCATCTGCCAAGGCGGCTGCCCCAAATTCCGACACGGTCCCAATGGTCAGTTTGAAGACCTCGATTATTTTTGCAAATCTTACAAAATGATCTTCGAGCGCGCAGTTGGTCCGCTTCAGGATGAACTCACAAAACTGATGGGCCGCAGTATTGTCATGCCCGGCAAGCATTCCATCAGCCCCTTCTAGGTGGCTGCGTCGGCCTTGATGATCCTCTCGATTCGAACCATTCCAATGCGATTACGCTCCATCTCGAGAACGGTGTAGCGCCGTTCCCCCTCTTCGACCATTTGGCCTGCCTTCGGAATCACGCCCAGCCTGAAAAGGATAAAACCGGCTAGCGTCTCAAAGCCGGCATCCGCCGGCAGCTCAATACCAAACTTGGTTTCAAGATCCCGCGACGGCGTGGACCCATCCAGCTCAAGCTCATCAGAATCCATCTCCTGCTCGATCACGACGAGATCGTGCTCATCCTCGATTTCACCAAATACCTGCTCGAAAACATCCTCCAACGTCAACACCCCACTAATCGCTCCAAACTCATTCACAACGAGGGACATGTGGGCGCGATTGTGGCGAAACTCGTCAATCAAATCGCTCAACGATTTCGTTTCCGGAATCACCGGAAGCTTGCGTACATGCTGCTCGAGACGAAAGGGTTTTACGGATCGACGGCGTTCCGTTGCCATACGGCGCTCCTGCCAAACCACGAGAAGGTCGCGAAAGTGCACAATGCCAATGATGTTGTCCGGAGAGTCCTTATACACCGGCACACGGGAGTAATGGTGGTCGCTCATTGTCTTGAGCAATACATCGAGCGATGCGTCGATCGGCAGGCAAACCATACTGTTGCGAGGTGTCATCACTTCGCGCGCTACGAGCTCCCGCAATTCCAGCAGACGGTCAATCGCGTGCGCTTCAAAATGCGAAACCGTGTCGTGTTCGAGCGACGATTCCACAATGTGGCGGATCTCTTCGAGCGAATGAATACCGTGCGCCCCACCCTGAGGCAAGCCCAGGAGTCGAGAAAAAAAATTCGCCAGTCTTTCGACGAGAAACACAAGAGGTGCCAGCGCCCGGTCTACTAAGAGCAAAGGTGGCGCACTCAGCAGACTGATACGTTCTGAAGCTCGAATGCCCAGGTTCTTTGGCACCACCTCGCCCACCACAACCAGCAGCAGGGTCAAAAATACAAAGCTCACCATCAGACAGAAGATCTCGACGAACTTGACGTATTCGTGTGGCGCAAGCGGCACCAGCGTTGCCTGCAGCCAATGATTGATCGCCTCCTCACCCGCTACACCCATGGCAAGGCTCGTGATGCCGATCCCAACCTGAACAACACTCAAGAGTCGCTCGGTATTCGCAAGCAGCTTCAGGGCAGCTTGGGCTCCAATGTGTCCCTCCCCTGCGAGCTGCTTGATTTTGGGCCGCCGCACACTAAGGAGAGCAATTTCTGAGCAGGCAAAGAACCCATTGATTGCCGTGAGGCCACCCAGTAAAAGCAGGCGAAATCCGATATTAGTATTTGCTTCCATTAGACTCTGAGTAGGTGCGACGCGTTTTCAAATATACCAACGCCTTGGCGGCAATCGTATTGCTTGCTGCTCTTGGCATGTTTTACCAATACATTTGGCTGAGCCTTCCCGAGACTTCGGGCGAACTGTCTCTCGCCCTGTCCAGGCCTGCCACAGTGACCCGCGATGAGCACGGGATTCCTCACATTGAGGCAGGCACCATTGAAGACGCCATTTATCTGCAAGGCTATGTTCACGCGCAGGATCGCTTCTGGCAGATGGAAGCTACCCGCAGGCTTGCCGCAGGCGAGATGGCCGAGTTAGTCGGACAACTCGCGGTTGAAAGTGACGTTCAGGCCCGCCAATTGCGCTTGCGACGCATCGCTACTGCAATGGCAGATGCGCTGGAACCAGAAGACCGCATCTGGTTTGCCGCCTACGCCAGGGGCGTAAACGACTGGCTCAACTCGCACCTCGACAAACTGCCACTTGAAATCCGCGCCCTCAACTACACTCCCCGTCAATGGACGGTTGCCGACTCTTTTCTTCTAGTGCTCCATATGTTCCGCCAGCTTTCTACCAGTTGGACGATCGAAGCTGACCAGCAATTTCTTCTCTTGCAAGGCGGCGATGCCGCCAAGATCCGATCGCTTTTTCCAACTCGCAGTGGCACGGAAATTATGCCCGGCTCAAACGCCTGGGTCCTCGCAGGATCGCGCAGCAAGACCGGCAAGCCAATCCTCGCCGGCGATCCCCATCTGCAGCAATCCTGGCCCAGTACCTTTTACATTAATCACCTCAAAGCCGAAAATCTTGACGTGATCGGCGGTTCGCTACCCGGTGCGCCAGCCGTCGTGATTGGCCACAATCAGAAGATTGCCTGGTCGATGACCACCCTGCACTTCGATGTCCAGGATCTTTATTACAATGACAACCGCCTCACTGCTATCGATCAGGAAACCATCCGCGTCAAAGGCGGTCGCAACATCGAGCTAAGACTACAGATCACTCCGCACGGCCCGGTTCTGGATCGCAATGGTGCCCGCTACGCTATGCAGTGGACCGCTTTTGACGCAAAGTTTCCTTTCGCGTTCCGCAATTTGAACCTTGCTCAGAACTGGGCTCAGTTCCGCAATGCTCTCTCCCTCTTCCCAGGGCCGAGCCACAATTTTCTCTACGCAGATGTCGACGGGAATATTGGATATCAGGCGGCTGGCAAAATGCCGATCCGCAAGACAACAGAAAGCGGCTTGCCCCTGGACGCGCGCAATCCCGACAACGATTGGCAAGGCTTCATCCCCTTTGCCGATCTGCCCTCCGTCTTGAACCCTAAAGGAGGTGTATTGATCAATTCCAACCAGAACCCCTTCCCGAAAGACTTCAAGTATCCTGTAGCCGGCGTGTTCACGCCGCCCTATCGTCAGCGCCAGATCGCCAATCTCCTCGCCCGCCAGGAGCAATGGCAGCCTGTCGAAATGGCCGCGATCCAGAAGGATGTCTACTCTGCATTCCACCACTTTCTTGCCAAAGAACTTGTCAAAGCGGGACGCAGCCGCAAGTCTTCTCGCGAAGATTTCACAGCTGCCCTGGAGGTACTAGAAACTTGGGATGGACAGATGGAAACAGGCATCGCCGCGCCCATGATCGTCAGCCTGGCTTATGAGGAAGTAAAGCGGGCCGTGATGCGCAGCGCCACTCCTGTCGCTCGCCCGTTCGAATCTCATTTTGCTCCGTCCATCGTCGAAGACCTCCTTCGCGCCCGTCCCAGGAACTGGTTCACTGATTACGATCAGATGCTCGTGCAGGCCTTGCTGGACAGTGTTGACGCAGGAATCAGGCAGCAGGGCAAGAATCCGAAATTCTGGGACTATGGCCGCTTCAATCGCATCGTCATCTCCAACCAGGTGCTCGGAGAGGCAGTCAACATCGGCAAGTTCATTGCACCACCCTGGATGCCTTTCGCCTCTTCGTTGCGCACTCTCCGCGTACCCCTCCTTGACAACTATGTACAAGCGGGCCCTGCCCCGCTCAGCGGTGCATCACAGACAGTGAAGCAGGTCAGCAATCGCGTTGGCCCAGCATTCCGATTCATAGCCGACACTTCCGATTGGGACAAGAGTTACTTCACTTTGACTCTCGGTCAGAGCGGGAACGTTTTCTCGAAACACAGCAAAGACTATTGGGAGAGCTACTACACCGGTTTGCCCGTTTCTCTTCCCTACAAACAAATTCGGGCGGAAGCCGTTTTGCGGCTCCGCCCGAGATAGAGTTTGAGTATTAAGAGACTTATTTCAAAGCTTTTTCGATGGCCGAAACCAGCTTTGAATCCATCGGGTCAACCCCTGATTCAAAGCGTTCAATCACTTTGCCGTCTTTGCCAACAAGAAACTTGGTGAAATTCCATTTCACGTCGCCACCAGTCTGCGTCAGGTAGCTGTACAGAGGGGCGATCTTGGACCCCTTCACTTCCACTTTAGACATCATCGGAAAACTCACGTCGTAGTTGCGTTTGCAGAAAGTCGCAATTTCTTCGTTCGATCCTGGCTCTTGCGAACCGAAATTATTGGCAGGGACACCAACGATCAAAAAGCCCTGATCTTTATACTTGCGGTACAGAGCTTCGAGGCCCTTATACTGCGGGGTGTAGCCACACTGGCTGGCAACATTCACAAACAAAACTGGTTTGCCGCCAAACTCCTTGAGGGCAACTGGCTTGCCGTCAATCGAATTCATTGTAAATTCAAACGTGGAATCAGCAGCTGACATGGTGAGAAGGGCTCCGAGGAAAAGAGATACTAGAAATTTCATCACTCAATAGATGCTCGAGCCAGACAAATAGTTAGGAAGAATTTTGGCCAACTCTAAAATAGACGCTAAAAGCAGAAAATACCAGCGGTGGGCCTGGTATTCCTATGACTGGGGCAACTCCGCTTTTTCAACCACGGTCGTTACTCTTTTTCTTGGCCCTTACCTCACCTCGCTCGCCAAGGCGGCAGCCGGAGCAGACGGCAGAATCCATCCCTTGGGGCTTTCTCTCGACCCGCGGGCACTTTGGAGTTACCTGATTGCACTCTCGGTGATTTTACAGGTGCTCTGTCTGCCGCTTGTTGGTGCTATCGCCGACTATGCTCACCGCAAGCGTGAAATGTTGGGCGGCTTGGCCCTCGTTGGAGTAATCGCCACTTGCCTGATGATCTTCATGCAAGGCGAAGACTATCTTTTGGGTGGTGGGCTTTTCCTTGTCGCTAACCTTGTGTTCGGTGCTTCGATCGTAATCTACAACTCGTTTCTACCAGACATTTCGACACCTGAAGAACGCGATTCCGTTTCCTCAATGGGCTGGGGCATCGGCTACCTGGGCGGAGGGTTGCTGCTTGCCATCAATTTGTTCCTTTACGGCAATGCAGAAAAGTTTGGCCTTTCCGAGGGCATGGCCGTGCGCATCAGCCTTTGTTCCGCCGGCGTCTGGTGGGGTATTTTCACCATCCCCACCCTGCTTGGGCTCCGCAACAGCCTGGCATCCCGCAGTCTTCCACTGGGAGAGAACTACCTCAGTGTCGGTATCAAGCAAGTGGGAACACTGCTCAAGGACATCCGCCTCTATCCTCAGGCGCTGCTCTTCCTCATCGCCTTCCTGCTCTACAACGACGGCATTCAGACGGTGATCGCGCTCGCCAGCCAGTTCGGCAGTGACCAGCTTGGGATGACTATGGCTTCGCTTACCAAGGCGATTCTTATGGTGCAGTTCGTCGCCTTTTTCGGGGCGATGGGTTTCAACTATCTGAGCAAGTGGATCGGCGCCAAGTCCAGCGTTGCAATCAGTCTGGTGATCTGGACTTTCACCCTCCTGTACATCTGGCTTGCAGTGAAGACCGAAAGCGAGTTCTTCATTCTTGCCTTTATCATTGGCATTGTGATGGGCGGCAGCCAGGCTTTGAGCCGCTCCCTGTTTTCGCAACTCATCCCGAAGGGACGCGAAGCCGAATACTTCTCGCTCTACGAAATTTCTGACAAAGGCACAAGCTGGATCAGCCCTCTTGTCTTTGGCCTGGCTCTCGAACTTACGGGCAACTACCGCGTTGCAATTCTTTCACTGATCATTTTCTTCATAGGCGGCCTGGTGGTTCTGCTTCGAGTCAACGTACAGCAGGGAATCCGCGAAGCTGGCAATGCCTGAACGACTCATTGTGGCTCTCGACGGCACGCCTCTGGTTGGCCCGCCGGGAGGGATACGCCGCTTTACCGATCAACTGCTGCTGAGCTTGAGAAGCGAGTTCCCTGAGGACAACTATCTCGCTCTCTCGGACCAGTTTGCACCCACCCCAAAGGGCCTCGAAAAACGCTGGTGGCTGTATGGTCTGAATCGCGGTCTGGGCCGCAGTGGTGCGCATGTTTTTCACGGGACAGACTTTGCGGTGCCTTACCTATCGAGACGACCTAGCGTGATGACCGTTCATGATCTTTCACCCTGGCTCGAACCATCGCCGATCTCGGCCAGAGTAAGGTCGCGCGCTGGCAAACTGTTGCGCTGGCGCATTCCCAAGTTCATCCACACGCCTTCAGAAACTATCCGCCGCGAAGTAATCGAAACTTTCAATTGGCCGGAAGACCGCATTGTTTCGATCCCTCTTGCTGCGGCAGAGATGTTCACGCCAGAGCCTCGCGAAGCTGTGGATCCGTACTTTCTCTACCTCGGCACACTTGAACCACGCAAGAACATAGAGGTCCTCGTGAAGGCCATGGAGCTACTCGACAAGCAGGGCATCCGCATTCCGTTGCTACTGGCGGGCCAATCGCGCCCTGGTTATGCGCTCGACTTGCATCCAAGTGTGGAGCGGCTTGGTGCGCAAGCAGAAGCCGATCTTCCGCGCCTCTACCGGAATGCAGTTGCTGTCCTCTACCCTTCGCACTACGAGGGCTTCGGGCTACCGATACTCGAAGCGATGCAGTGCGGCGTGCCTGTAGTTGCTTCTGACATCCCAGTCCACCATGAAGTCGGAGGAAGCGCAGCTCTTTACGCATCGAAGCAGGATCCAGCGGCATGGGCATATCAAATGCAATCGCTGCTCGGTGACAACACAGCGCGCCGAGCCGCCAGCCTCGCGCGCGCCAATCAATTCTCCTGGCAGCAAACAGCCCGAGCCTTTCGCGATCTCTACGCCCGCTGCCTCCCCCAATGATTCAAGCCCTTCGGTCTCTCAATTTGGAGCGCTGCTTCCGCAAAAGTTATTGGTCCGGTTCTGACGGATTGATTTGCATCACAAGCGGATAAGCTGGAGCGGAGAGTTCAGCATGATTTCGAAACTAAATCGCCGGACACACATGTACGCCGCGCTTTTCCTGACACCGTGGGTGTTGATGTATGCGCTCAGTACCATCGTGATGAACCATCGCGAGCAATTCAAAGAGTATTATGGCGGCGCGCTAGTGCAGTGGGAGCACGAAAGAGAACAGCCTTACACGGGTAAATTTACGCCCGAAACCAACGCTCGGTTCATGGGTGAACAGATCATGCGGGACTTGCAACTCAACGGTAATTTCAACGTGAACATGAGTAAGAATCGGCAGAAGCTGACAATCTTACGGACCCACCCGGTTACGCCACGTAGAATCACCTATTCGTTGGCTGAGGGCAAACTTCTGATTGAAAAGCAGGAGCTCCGCATTCAACCTTTCCTCGAGAGTCTGCATCGCAGGCGTGGGTTTCAGCGCATGGTCTTATTGGACAATTTATGGGGCGCTGCAGTAGATGCGGTGATCGTTGCCATGGTTGTCTGGATCCTGTCTGGGCTTTGGATGTGGTGGGAGTTGAAGTTGACACGCCGAACCGGAGCAGTATTTTTGTCTTCCGGTCTTGTCTTATTCACGGTGTTTCTATTCACGATTTGAGAATTGAAAAAACAATGCAAGGCGCGCAACTACAAAGTCCGGAACAAAAACCTGCCCTCAGTTTTAACAAGTTCAACAGGCGTACTCACTTATATGCAGCAATGTTTTTCATGCCGTGGTTCTTCGTCTACGGCGTGAGCTCGCTGGGATTCAGCCACCCGACCTGGTTCAATAGGGAACCTCAGTGGAATGTCTTGTCCGAGCGCGATTACAAATTTGGTCCGATTCCACCGGATGCGGACCTTCACACTATCGCCAACAAGATTCAACAGGACAGCGGTCTGCCGGGCGATTTCGGATTGTACCGGAGCCCGGAAAACGTGTTCCACCTTTACAGACCAGGCTTTATCACGGCTACGGAGATTGTTTACGATCCCGCGAAGGAGCGTTTGGTTGTTCGAGAAACCACGTTTCACATCATGGGCTTGTTGCAGAGGCTGCATACTAGAGGGGGTTTTGAGGGATCCCTTCTCAACAAGGCTTGGGGCGTAATTGTTGACTTGGTGCAAATCATGATGATGATCTGGATTGTGTCCGGCCTCTACATGTGGTGGAGCCTGCGCCATTTGAGATCTTGGGGCTGGTTGGCTTTGGGGGCGGGAATAGCATCATTCACATTCTTCATGATGGCGTTGTGATCGGGCTCCTCACATGCACCGTCCGCCTGCATGCGTTAGACAATAACTCTGCCGTTTTGGAGAAAGACTTTCAGGCCGCTATTGAGTTGAACGTTCATCGCTATGGCCCGAACGAGCATATCGGCAAGCTTCCCCGAAAGCCCAGTGATTCCGCAACCAGAACTTTTATGCGGTCCAAACATTTGATTTCATTGTTGTTTGGAGCCGAAGCGAGTTCTTGAGCATATTCGCAATGTGTTTTAGGTCTTGCTTTATCTGTTGATCTTATATACTATGCG
>JANXLY010000410.1 GCA_025354885.1 Acidobacteriota bacterium
ATCGAAGAAAAGGCCATCGCGGGGAAGACCGTCCATAATATCGGCGCGGGAACGCTTTTGGTGTGCCTCGCCGCGAAGATTGCCGCCGCCGAAGTGGAGCCGTTGGCCCTGGGCATTGTTGCTTGGCACAAGGAACTGGCACAAACAGACAACACGAACATCGTCTTCCGAGACAGCGCTTTTGCCGACGACGTGGCGAAAACGAATCTCACGGCCATTCTCCAACAGCACGGGCTGGGGAACGTGCGCAGCCTGTAAGGAGTCGATCCATGCCCAGGCAGCCACTCCCACCCACAGGCGAAGTAATCCTCTACCCGACTGAAGACGGACGAACCCCGTATCCGTGGGCAACTATCCGGAACTTCCGGATAGTTCGACGCGAAGGGGGCCCGGACGTAAGCGGCTGGAGGAAACTATGAGCATCACCAGAAAATCCAGCCCGGCCACTAGCCTGGAACCGGGAGAACTCGGCATTCTGCTGGCGCAATTGCGCGCCGTAATCCGGGAGAGCAGGCAGCATGCGCTGCGCGCCGTGGACGTGGTGCAGGTGCAGGCCTGTTGGGCGATGGGGCGGCACATTGTGGAATTCGAGCAGGCTGGAGCCTTGCGGGCGACTTACGGGGCGCGGTTATTGACGGAGTTGGCCCGCCGACTCACGGCGGAGTTTGGCCAGGGATTCGATGCCACCAATCTTCGCTTCATGCGGCAGTTCTATCAGGCCTTTCCAATTCGCGACGCACTGCGTCGCGAATTGAGCTGGACTCACTACCGGATTCTGCTGCGCGTCGAAGACGCGGCAGCGCGGGACTGGTATGTCTCCGAAACGTGCGCGCAAAACTGGGGGACGCGTGCACTGGAGCGTCAGATCGGCACCCTCTATTACGAGCGGCTGCTGGCCAGTCGGGACCGCGCTTCGGTGAGAGAGGAGGCGGCGGAAAAACTGGCCGCCATGCCGCCGGTGCCACGGGACTTTGTTCGGGACCCGGTGCTGCTGGAGTTTCTGGGGCTGCCGAATGCCGGCAAGCTCCTGGAATCGAAGCTGGAAGCGGCTCTGCTCGGCAATTTGCAGGCCTTCCTGCTGGAATTGGGCAAGGGGTTTGCGTTTGTCGCGAGCCAGCAGCGAATCAGTACGGAGTCAAAGGATTTTTACGTCGATCTGGTTTTCTACCACTATGTGCTGAAGTGTTTTGTGCTCTTCGATCTGAAGACCGAAGAACTCACCCATCAGGACATTGGCCAGATGGATATGTATGTGCGGATGTACGACGATCTGCGGCGCGGCCCGGAGGATAATCCGACCGTCGGCATCATTCTGTGCGCCCGCAAAGATGAGTCGGTAGTCCGATACTCCGTGCTGCATGGCAACGAGCATTTGTTCGCGACAAAATACCGCCTGCTGCTGCCCAGCGAAGAAGAATTACGGGCAGAACTGGTGCGGGAGCAACGTGCTCTGGCGGAGGCAATGCCCGTGCCGGTTATTACGGACAGGCGGGCAAAGGCAGGGCGGCCTGTGAAGGGGGACAGCAAGTCATGAAATTCCATTTTGAGCCCGATCTGGATTACCAGCACACCGCCATCGAGTCGGTATGCGACCTGTTCCGTGGCCAGGAGATCTGTCGAACGGAATTCACTGTCACCCGTGATGCGACGGCGGCGCAGCAAACGCTCGCTTTTGCCCAGAGCGACCTTGGGATCGGCAACCGTCTCCAGCTTCTTGACGATGAACTGCTGGCCAATCTCGGCGACATCCAGATCCGCAACGGGCTGCGGCCTTCGGACACGCTGACCTCGGGCGATTTCACCGTGGAGATGGAGACCGGCACGGGCAAGACCTACGTTTATCTGCGCACGATCTTCGAGTTGAACCGCCGTTACGGGTTCACGAAGTTTGTCGTTATCGTTCCCTCCGTGGCGATCAAGGAGGGCGTATACAAGACGCTCCAGATCACCGAGGAGCACTTGCGATCTCTCTACGCCAACACGCCCTTCGAGTTCTTTCTATATGATTCCGGCAAACTCGGGCAGGTGCGCAACTTCGCTACCAGCCCGAACATTCAGATCATGGTGGTGACGGTCGGCGCGATCAACAAGAAGGATGTGAATAATCTCTACAAGGACACCGAGAAAACCGGGGGCGAAAAGCCCATCGACCTGATCCGCGCCACGCGGCCAATCCTGATTGTCGATGAGCCGCAAAGTGTAGACGGCGGACTGGACGGGCGCGGGAAGGAAGCGCTGGGGGCGATGAATCCACTCTGTACCCTGCGGTATTCCGCCACCCATGCCGACAAGCACCACATGGTCTATCGGCTGGACGCGGTCGATGCCTATGAACGCAAGCTGGTAAAGCAGATCGAGGTAGCGTCTCTTGAAGTGGAAGGCGGGCATAACAAGTGCTACGTGAAGTTGCTCTCGACCAGCAATAAAAAGGGCACCTTTAGCGCCAGGGTTGAATTGGACGTACAAGGTGGCACGGAGGTCAGCCGGGACATCGTCACCGTTTACCCAGGCGACGACCTCCAGCAGACCACGAAGCGGGCCGTTTATGCGGATTGTCTCGTACAGAATATCGGAGTCAAAGCCGGTGAGGAGTTTCTGGAACTGAGTAATCTGGAAAAATCACTGCGGCCAGGAGAGGCCATCGGCGACGTCGATGGCGATGCACTCAAACGGCTTATGATCCGCCGCACCATCGAGGAGCACCTGGACAAGGAACTGCGGTTACGGCCGCAGGGCATCAAGGTGCTGAGCCTGTTCTTCATTGATGTTGTGGAGCACTACCGGAGCTACAACGCAGACGGCAAGGTGAAAGGGAAGTACGCCGTCATGTTCGAGGAAGAATACCGCAGGATGGCCGTCAGGCCGAAATACAACACCCTCTTCCGGGAGGTGGATCTGGAGGCTGACGCCACGGAAGTTCATGACGGCTACTTTTCAATCGACAAAAAAGGTGCCTGGACCGATACCGCCGAGAACAACCAGGGCAACCGCGATAACGCGGAGCGCGCCTACAGCCTCATCATGAAAGACAAAGAGAAGCTGCTGGGATTTGAGACTAAACTGAAATTCATTTTTTCTCATTCCGCCTTGAAAGAGGGCTGGGACAACCCGAATGTCTTCCAGATTTGCGCCATACGGGAAATGGGCACCGAGCGAGAGCGCCGCCAAACGATTGGTCGCGGCCTGCGGTTGTGCGTCAATTCCGCGACCGGCGAACGAGTTCGCGGCTTTGATGTGAACACGCTGACCGTGATTGCCACAGAAGGCTACGAGCAGTTTGCCGCGAACCTCCAAAAGGAAATTGAGAACGATTCCGGTATCCGCTTTGGCATCGTGGAAAAACATCAGTTTGCGTCGATCCCGGTGACGGATGCAGCGGGTCGGACCATCGCCCTTGGCGTGGCGCAATCGGAAGCGATCTGGGCGTTCCTTAAAGACGCGGGTTTCGTGGATGCCAAAGGCAAAGTGCAGGACACTTTGAGGCAGGCACTCAAGGACGGCACCTTGCAACTGCCAGAACCGTTTCGGGCTCAGCTCCCCCAGGTAACGGAAGTACTGCGTAAGCTGGCCGGGAAACTGGACATCAAGAATGCCGACGAGCGCAGGACAATTCCTACACGGCGAGCCATTCTCCAGGGCGAGGAGTTTCGGGCGCTTTGGGACCGCATCAAGCACAAGACCACCTACCGCGTGCAGTTTGACAATGAACGGCTATTGACGGAATGCACTGACGCCCTGCGAAACGCTCCGCCCGTTACCAAAACCCGCGTGCAGATTCGAAAAGCCGATCTCGCCATTGGGCGGGGAGGCGTCCTGACGGAAGAGACCACGGTGGCCGCGCCGATCACCATCGAAGAGACGGACATCGATTTGCCGGATGTACTGACCGATCTTCAGGACAAAACCCAGCTCACCCGCCGGAGCCTGGCGCGGATATTGACGGGGAGCCGTCGCCTCGACGATTTCAAACGAAACCCTCAGCAGTTTATCGAGCTGGCGACCGAATCCATCAATCGCACCAAGCGCCTCGCGATTGTTGATGGCATCCGCTACCAGCGCATTGGAGCCGATGACTACTATGCACAGGAACTCTTCGAGCAGGAGGAGCTGACGGGATACCTCAAGAATATGCTGGCGTCCACCAAATCGGTCTACGAGCAAGTCGTTTATGATTCCACCGGGGTCGAGCGTACCTTTGCTGAGGATCTGGAGAAAAACGAGGCCGTGAAGGTATACGCCAAGCTCCCCGGCTGGTTCAAAGTTCCGACTCCGCTCGGCACCTATAACCCTGACTGGGCCGTACTGGTTGAAAAGGACGGTACGGAGAAGCTTTACTTTGTCGTGGAAACCAAGAGCAGCTTGTTCACCGATGACCTGCGCGACAAGGAAAGCGCTAAGATCGAGTGCGGGAAGGCACATTTCAAGGCACTTGCTGTTGGTGAAAACCCGGCGGAATTCGTTCAGGCCAGGAACATCGACGACCTGATGGCGAAATGTTGACGGTTGAAAATGCCGGAGCCACCATTTCTGCCTGTCACGTTTTTTTCATATAGGCTTCCCGCACATCGAGTACCTTTTTCCAGTCGGCCTTCAGCGTATCAATGGAAGGCCGAACATTCAGCGTCTCCATCGGTTGTGAATGAGAGCCGATGTGCCGACAGCAATCCTCGTAAATCGGGAAGATGGCATCTGCTGCCTTTTGGAGACCGCCGAAATTGATCTCCGGAAGCTTCGTCATCATTACGTTCGGCTGGTAGCGCTGCGTCACACCTTGCAGCAGGTCTTTCTCGACGATGACTTCGCAAACATTTCGCAACAGCTCGTAGCTTTTTTCGACCAGGGCTTCCTTCGCCTCCCCAGAGGCCTTCTCAGCCGACTGAATCAGGTTGTTGATCCTGCCCTTCAGGTTGGAGAAGGTGTCGGATCGCGGATGTGTTCCCTTGGTGACCACTCCAATGCGGTCGCCGTCGCGCGGCACGTCGTAGTACGAGCAATCCTGGGGCTTCTTCTCAAACCGTGCGAGCAACTCCGCGGCAAACCAAATGTTGTGCGTGAAAACAATCACCTGACGCGAGTCGCTGAGCAGAATGATTCGACTCACGACCACGTCCAGTCTCTTGTAGTCGAGACTGTTGATCGGATCGTCGAAGATGACCGGCGCTGGCGGTTTCAAGGACGCCTCGGCCAGAAAGTCCGCAAGTGCTATTACTTTCTGCTCGCCCTCGGACAAGACGTCGCTCGGACGGTGCTCCCCTGTCGAGACTGCTTTTTTTCGTGTTACTTGTCCCTGTCGTCCTGGAAACAATAGGGTCACGGTGGGCGCGCGAAGACTACGGCATTCATCATTGAAATGCCGCCCAAAGTCCTTGTTGAGCAATTGCTCACTGGCTGCCTTTGACGTTTCCGTTAGTGAGCGCAGCAAAGTCGGAATCTTGCGCTGCTGGATCTTTGCGCGGCACGCGGCAGGGCTCCGAAACGCGCCGCAACAGCCGCAAGATCCTCGGCGGTTGTGTCGCTCGCGTCCAAACGCGGGCAGCAGAAAGCGCACTTGCTCTCGCGTTCTTCGCGCTGATCGATTCTCGACTGGACCCGTAAAGTTCCCAGGCATGCGTGGCATTGCTTCTCTGCGACCGGGTACACGATTTCACGTGATTCCTTGAACTGGACACCCGCGCCGCAGTCACACAACCCGGAAACGCCAGGGGCTTCCCTTGGCATAAGACGCGAGTCGTGGCAAAGGGGGCACGCTTGCTGGGCGGCGGTTCGGGCGGTATCGTGCTCCAGACAATATCGCGAGCCATTCTTCCTTGCCCAATTCGGCATATCTTCCGGGATGGATTTGAGAAAGAATCCCGCAATTTCGACCGGCCTTTCTCGGCATTTGAAATCGACGAATCGGGTGAGGCCGGTTCGGCTACCTGAGTACTCCTTGGTGGCCGCGAGTGCGCGGTGAGTCGGCTGGTGACGCCCCGGCAGGGTTTG
>JANXLY010000431.1 GCA_025354885.1 Acidobacteriota bacterium
CTACCGACTGGTGCTGCTCTCGAACACCAATGAGCTGCACTATGGCTGGCTCCGCGAGCGTTATCCGATCCTTGACCACTTTGACGCCTACACGCTCTCTTACGCCGAGAAAGCAATGAAGCCTGAGGATCGCATCTACGCCGCAGCTGTAGCCAACGCGCAGTGTCTCCCCGCCGAATGCTTCTTCACCGACGACATTGAGCGCTACATTGATGCAGCCCGAGCCTTCGGGATCGATGCCGAACAATTCACAGGCGAAGCGGATTTGAGACAACACCTGCGAGCCCGAAAACTGATCGACTAGACGCAGAAAGGCCACCCGTGGGGGTGGCCTTTCTGCGTCGGGATTGACGACAGTTTAGAAGAAGTACTTCAAACCAAACTGGATGTTGCGAGGGAGGTTGATCTGACCACCGATCGAACCGAAGCCGGCCGGTGCGGTGATGTCGCGACCTGGATTGCCCAAGCTGACGTAGTTCAATACATTGAACAATTCAGCGCGGAACTCGAGGGTCTGACGTTCCGTTACGTTGAAACGCTTACCGAGCGAAGTATCCAGGTTGAAGAAGCCCGGAGCACGCTCTGTGCCCACACCGGCACTGCCAAATTTGCCGAGAGCAGGGATGCCATAAGCGCAGGTGCCGTTGTCGACGCCAGCAGCGCAGAACGAACTTGCCGTCACATCGCCAAACCAGCGATCAACGGTGCGCACCGAAACTGCAGGGTAATCCCGATACCGGTTCGCACGGGCGTTGCCGCGCGGGCTCTGACCAGAATTCGTGTTCTGTGTGCCAGCTGTGATCGTAACGGGGAAGCCGCCACGCTTTGCCAGATTGTAGTTGATGTTCCAGCCGCCAAGCAATGCATCCATTGCCTTCTTCGAACTGCTGCCAAACTTCTTGCCCTTGCCGAACGGGACGTTATAAACGCCTGCAGTCGTGAAGTTGTGACGAACATCGAAACAGGCCGGGCCATAATTGCCGCGACGGTTGTTGGCGTCCTGCCAATAAGCACCTTCCGCACTCACGCCACCACATCCGTAGTAGCCCAAGCCATCGGTGTTGGTCTTCGAGAAGGTGTATTGGAACAACATTTCAAGCCCACCCGACATACGGCGGCGACCGCTCACCTGAAGCGAGTTGTACCAACTGGTACCGCTCGACTCTGTCAAAGCAATGTTGCCGACGTTCGGCAGAACCTTGGCCAGCGGACGACGATCGTTGATGTTGATCCAAGTGGAATAATCACCAACACCGGGGAGAGGATTGTTGCCCTCGTGCGGAATCACGAGATGAGTGCCACGCTGAGCGACATAAGCAAAGTTCACGTTGGTCGCGCTGTCAATCTGCCGCTCGATCGCAAAGTTGAACTGGTTGGTCATCTGGGGACGCAAATTCAGGTCCCAAGCGCGGCCTTGATAGAAGGGTGCAGATGTTGGTGTTGCACGCGGACTCGTCAGGTCGCCACGCGCGATCACGTCGGTAAACCCGGTCGTAATGCGGCCTGGAGTCGTGCTGTCATACGTTACATTCGATTCGGTGAAGAAAGGCGGATTCAGAGTCAAACGCAGATTGGCACCAGTTCCCTCAAGGAAGTTCGACAGGCGATATGCTCCGCGAACCACAGTCTTGGGATTCAGTGACCATGCAAATCCGAGGTTCGGATTGAACTGCTTTTTGTACGACTTATAGAGCGCACGACCGTATTGAGTTTTCCCGGGGTAGATCAACTCACCAGTAAAAGTGTTGATGTTGACCTGACGGTCAGCAGTCTCATAGATCGGTGACATGTATTCCCAGCTCAAGCCGTAATTGACGGTCAAGTTACGACGGGCCTTCCAACTGTCTTGTACGAAAATCAGGTTGCGCCAATGACGATGCCCCCACGGACCAGTCACCGCGCCGCGCCCCTTGCTGGCCAGTGTGTCCAGCAGGAAGTCGCCGATGTCGACACCAGAGTAGGCACCATTGTAAGAGAATGACCCAAGTGCGCCGTTGTTACCTGCGTAATAGCGGTTCTGCCGGTCACGCAGAAGGTTAACGCCAAACTTCAGAAGGTGGGCACCCGACTGATAAGTGTTATTCGACTGAACCTGAAACTTGTTGTCGCGTGTATTCGCAATCGTCGCTGCCGATCCAATTCCGGAAAGGCTGCCGCCGAGGTTGACGGAGGACAGGCCGGCAATGAATTGGCCGCCGGGAATTCCAGCCTTGGAATTCCCATCAGCACCAAGCTGGCCAGACCAGTCAATCACCTTGTCATCAATTCCGACGAGGCTATAGGATGCCCGCGTGTCCGTGACAAGTTTGGCATTCCAGACGCGGGTCCAGTTGATTACACTCGACCAGGTGGGGCCGTTGTTGCCGCCGGTAAGAAAGAGAGGCAGGGCCGCCTGTGATCCGAAGGTCTCGTACATGCCCTTCGAGAATCGCCACATCAGGGTGTCCTTCTCGCCTTTGCGGTAGTCGATCTTCACGTCACCCTGCTTGTTGCTCAAATAGTTGCGCGTGCCACCAATATAGTTGCTTCCGACACCAAGTGGTCCGGTTCCAGTATTGTTAGCTAGCGGGTAAAGCGATGGGTTCGCGAAAAGATATTTCGCCACCGGGCTAAATCGCGAGGTCGGAATTTGATTGTTCGGAAATGGAGTTCGCGCTGCAATTGTCGTTCCCGTGTTCGGATCACGGATGATCTGGTTGTTCACTGTCAGGAACTGGCTCAGATCTCCATTGCGCCAGGCAGCAGGAGCTACACTCGCCGTTGCAGGACCTGCGATGCGGCGCTCAGTCTGCTCGTAGTCAGCAAAGAAAAACATTTTGTTCTTTTGGATCGGGCCACCAATCGTGCCCCCGAAAATATTTTGACGGAGCGCTTGACGCTTTACATTGTTGCGGTTGTTAAAGAAGCCATTTGCGTCCAGCTTCTCGTTACGCAGGAACTCGAAAACGTTGCCGTGCATTGCATTGGTGCCGCTCTTGAGCGACATCACAACACTTGCGCCGCCGACATTGCCAAATTCAGCTCCAGCGTTGCCGGTAACAACTTTTACTTCTTCCAGTGCATCCACGTTCGGTTGGTAACCAATCTGGTTGTCAATCGACTGGTTGATATCGACGCCGTCGAGGATAAAGTTGTTCGTTTGTTCGCGGTTGCCGTTCACCTGCGGTCGCGATCCAGAACCCTGGAAGCGGGCAGCTGTGTTCATCGCATTCGGAGCAGTAGAAACCGCTCCTGGAATCAGGAGCGTGAGTGCAGCAAAGTTGCGTCCGTTGAGCGGAATGCTCGTCAGCTTTGTCGAAGAGATCGTGTCGCCAGTAGCCTGTGTTTCCGTCTGAAGGATAGGCGCAAAACCAACCACTTCAACCGTCTGTGATACATCGCCAAGCTCCAGATTGATGTTTACAGTAGCTACCTGATTGGTTTCAAGTGCAAATGGACCAAGCTTCGCCTTCTTGAAGCCACTGCCTTCGGTGGTTACTGTGTATTCGCCAACGGGCAGAAAGAGGAGATTGTAGATGCCTGCCTGGTTCGAGACGGCACTATTGGATAGGTTTGTGCCCGCTTTGGTGGCGGTCACCTTTACATTTGGTACAACTGCGCCTGAAGAATCAAGCACTTTACCTTTAATTGAACCCGTAATCGTCTGCGCGTGCAGCGATGCGGCTAGCAAAATTGTCAAAACCGGGATGTTTATTTTTCTCATTGAGGACCCTTACATCCAAGTGTAACAGAGCCCCACGAGACAAACTGGAGATTGTTCTCAATCCAGACGAAAACGTCAGCGTATCGCTTGCTTCAATTTATCGGCAAACGGCGACCCCGATTCCTGCTTCTTCACACTTGCAATAGCCGGTGCCGGAGCAACACCAGGCACACCCTCAACCACCCTTTCAAGGAACTTGTCTTTCTTCAAAACAGTGCGTTCCATCGAACTGAGATACCCGGTCCACATGCCATCCACCGACTTGTCCTTGCGCACATGCTGCCGCATCGACTCCATCTTCGAATCGAGATTATCAAGATGATGTAACAGCAGCGCTTCGAGAAACATCGGCGTCTTCGGACTCCCGTAAGCCAACTCCCCGTGATGGCTCGCCACCATATGCTCAACTAGCGTCCGCAACCGCACCGGGAAATTCGGCAATCCTCGCAGCTTCTCGTCAATCATCCGCAATCCAATCAGGATGTG
The DNA here is from genome assembly GCA_025354885.1 of Acidobacteriota bacterium. Classification (GTDB taxonomy): domain Bacteria; phylum Acidobacteriota; class Terriglobia; order Bryobacterales; family Bryobacteraceae; genus Bryobacter. Next base: position 4,190 of record JANXLY010000431.1, read on the forward strand.
CCCCAGCAATTGTCCTTCGCTCGAATAAGAGAAGCTTCGTTCATAACTCAATTCGTGAATCTTTCCGATGTCATGCAGCACAACACCTGTCAGCAGAAGGTCCAGATCCACACCCGGATAATGCGCCGCCGTCATCCGCGCCAGTTGCGAAAGGCTCAACACATGCTCGAGCAACCCGCCGAGCCAGGCATGATGAATGGTTTTTGCTGCCGGTGCAATTCGATACTTCCGCGCAATTTCCGGATCCGCCAACAGCGCTTCAAGCAATCCTTTCAGATGCTCATTCGTAAGCCCCGCAACCAAGCCCTGCAATTCCGCCCACATCTCATCCAGATTCCGCGCCGAAACGGGAAAGAAATCGCCCAGTTCCACTTCGCGGTCTTCCACCTTCTGCAGGCGATGAATCGTCAACTGTGGCTTGTTCTGAAATACCTGTACCCGCCCACGGATCCTTACAAAATCATCGCGGTCAAAACCATCAAGGATTTCTTCGACGTTGTCCCACATCTTCGCATCGATATCGCCACTGCGATCGCCAAGCGTCAGCGACAGGTAAGGCTCACCAGATTTTTTCTGCCGCACATCCTTGGCCTGAACCAGAAACAAAGCGGTGATATCGGAGTTGGGTTGCAACTCATTGACAAAGGGACTCTTCATGGACGCGAACCCGCTTTCCTCCCCAAAGGAGCAAAGCCTCTCTTAGATCGTTTACTTTACAGACTGAGATTTCGACGTAGCGCTGGTCTTCGTACCGGGGATCGGCACAACCCACAAAGCCCGCTTCATGCGGCGCCGACTTGCCACTTCTTCTTTAGACACGGTCTCCGGCTTCAACTGCGCCGGATCCGTCCAAGCTGTGTTCTTGCCGGGTGCCGCACCAGAATCAAGAAAATCTTCTTTGATTTCTAGAAATGCATTCATCCTCAGCTTGGTGAGATATTCCCGCATCTGCGGTTGAAAACGTGGCATGTAGAGCTTCTCCATGATCTCGTTTTCCACTTGTTCCAGTTCCGCCTGACCCGCCAGATGGAAATCTTCTACGCGCAAGATCAACCACCCGTTAGGCAACTTGATCGGATCGGTAACAAAATTCTTCTGCCCCTTGAAGACCATATCTTCAATCGGCTTGCTCAACATCCCTTTTTTCATCCAGCCGATGTCGCCGTCTTCCGCTTTGGTCTGCGAATCACTAAATTCCCGCACCAGCACATTGAACTTCTCGTTCTTCCGCAACCGCGCCACAAGGTCCTTGGCCTTCTTTTCAAGACCAGCAACTTCCGCCGGGCTTTTGCCCTCACTCGACAACAGCAGTTCGCGCAAATAAATCTCTTCTTCACGCACAAACTCTGTCTTGTGCTCTTCGTAGTATTTGGCGAGATCTTCCTTTTTAATGTTGATCTTGCTGCCCACTTCCTGACGCACAACACGCTGCGTCATCATGTTCGTGCGCATCTCGCTCTTCCAGTCTTCAAAACTCTGGCCCGTCTGCTCGGTAATCATCTTGGACAGATCTTCCTGGTTGGCTACCTTCATCTTCACCATGATTTCAGCAAGGTACTTGCTGATTTCACCATCGACGTTGATGCTCAACTCCTTGCCTTTGCTCGCCAGGAGTATACTGTCGATCTTGTCGCGAAGGATGTTTTTCTCCGCCGCCGCAATGGCTGTCTCCATTTCGACTGCACTCACTTTGCGGGCCTTCATCTCCTCGACAATCACTCGACGAGCCCGCATCAAATCGTTATTCGTGATGATGTCGCCATTCACCTTCGCAACAATCTGTTCAACAACAAGCACTTCTGCCGCAAAAACGGCACAGCTCAAGGCCAAGATAAAAACTGGAATTCGCATGTCAGGTAACACTTTCATTGTACTCACCCTTCCGAATACATGCCACCTGCACGTGCATTGCCAACTTTCGCCCAAGCTTCGCCATGCACTCCCAAGGGCGCGTCCTGATGCACCAGCAACAACTGCACTACTCCGATATATCGCTCCAGAAAGGCACCCTCGCAATAGCCCAGATAGTAGTCCCACATTCGCTCAAAACGCCGGTCAAAGCCTAGTTTGCGCACTTCTCCGATTCGTTCCTGAAAACGCTTCCGCCACTCTCGCAGCGTCCACGCATAGTGTGTTCCCATCTCGCTGAGATCATGCAGTTGATAGCGCCCGGTGCGCGCCAGACTCTTCTGGATCTCCACAACGCTCGACAGCTCTCCACCCGGAAAAATGTACTTCCGGATCCAGTCCGGGCTCTTCTGATAGCTGCGAAACTGTTTCTCGTTCATCGTAATGGTCTGCATCATCACCGTCCCACCGGGCTCGATCAATCGCTCCCAGCTGGCGAAAAATTCGTCGTAATGCGCAAGCCCCACCGCCTCAAACATCTCGATCGAGACGCCTTTAGTGAATCGCCCTTTGAGGTGCCGGTAGTCTTCCAGCAGCAGTGTCACCCGATCTTCAAGGCCCGCCTCACGCACCCGTTGTTCGGCCAGCGCATACTGTTCCCTGCTGATCGTTGTCGTAGTAACCCGGCACCCGTATTGGCTCGCAGCATGAATCGCAAACGCGCCCCATCCCGTTCCAATCTCAAGTACATGGTCCTCTGGCCCCAATCCCAACACGCGGCAGATCCTGTCTAGTTTGTTCCACTGCGCCTGCTCCAGCGTCTCATTCTCCCTCTCCCATAGCGCCGCAGAATACATCATGCTTTTGTCGAGAATCAACCGGAAAAAATCATTCGACAAATCGTAGTGCGCTTCAATGTTTCTGCGACTGCCGACTACCGTGTTGCTTCGCCCCAGATGCTTCCACCTCGCCAGCATTTGCGAAACAAAACTGAACAACACATTCGATCCATCGATCAGTCGGAGGTTTCGCACCGCCAACCGCACCAGACTCGGCAGATCGGGCGAGCTCCAGTGCCCATCCATGTAAGATTCACCCATCCCGATCTCTCCGCCAAATAAAGCCGCCCGGTAAAACTCAGGCGAATGCACTTCAATCATCGCCTCCAGCCCGTCAGGCGCATCGTTTCCGTAAGTACTTAGCCGCCCTTTCTCAGCAAGCGTCAGCCGCCCGCCTTGAAGTCCCAATAAAAAAATTTCAAAAAACTTTCGTTCCATCAGTCCTGTCGCTTTCTTACGTTTTAGATGGATGCGGCACAAAGGGCAATCGCTTGAAAAAAAGTCGCAAGGCCTCCCAATGAATCGCCGCAATCACTTTCAGCGTCATGAAAGGAAACGCAAACGCCGCCCGCCGAAGATTTCCCGCCGTCCAGGGAGACCAGTCCAGCGTCAGCGTCGCATCAAAAAAACGCTCGCCAGCCCGAAACGAATCGATATGTGCCACCAGGTTTTTACCCGGAGCCGTCAGCCGGAACCCATATTCGTTATCCATCGTGTTGAAGGGCGAGACATGCAACTGCTTCACTACCCCGTCCGCACGCAACCCGGGCAGCCAGTAGTTATGGCTTTCTCCAAAGGTGCTCTTCACCTCTGCCATCACCAGCGTCGGTTCACTCGCCCCACGCTCATAGCAGTAGAAAATAGAAATTGGATTGAAGCAATAGCCTGCATAACGCAAATGCGTCAGCAAATAGATTGGCCCGTCCGGCAGCAAGAATCCCTGCGCCGCCGCATCCAAAGCCAGGCGCTCACGCAGCCCTAGCCTTGGGTCCCCAAAGTGATCCGACTCCCGATAGGTCAGCAATGCCGCCTGCTCATAGCCACACAAACGCGACACCGACATCATTTCCGGCAATCGATCCACATCAAGATAAGCCATAAACATTGTGTATTCAAACGAATGTGCAACCGGGCCGTAGCGCCGATGCTTCACCTTGCCCGTATAGATCCCCGCTCCTAACGAATTTCGCATTCCACCCCCAACGCCTGCGCCACCCGTAAAGCACTCTTGTACCCATCCTCGTGAAATCCGTTAAACCAGTAAGCCCCGCAAAAATGGACACCCTTCACGCCGCTGATCTCTGCCCACCGTGCCTGCGCGCGAATCGCCGCAAGTGTATACAAAGGATGCTGATAATTCATGCGCCGCAAAACCTTCCCGGCATCAAGCCGATCTGTTGAGTTTAACGTCACCAGATAGCGCTCTGTCGTCTTCAGGTTTTGCAATCGATTCATGTCATAGGTGAGCGTGGCCGGCGCACCACCCTCCTTTGGAATCCGGTAGTTCCAGCTCGCCCAGGCCGCCTTGCGCCTCGGCAGCACCGATACATCCGTGTGCAGAACCGCCTCGTTATTCGACACCCGAAACGACCCAAGCACCTCACGCTCCAATGCGCTCGCATCGCTCAACAGGCCAAGAGCCTGCGCCCCGTGCGCTGCAATCACAGCCTGATCAAAGCGCAGTTCCACCTCGCCTTCCACTTTCACCACAACGCTGTCGGCATCACGACGCACACTCACTACCGCCTTGCCTTTGTGTACGTTGCCGCCCAGCGGCTGGATGAGCTTTTCCACATAAATACTCGATCCGCCTCGCAGCACCTTCCATTGCGGATGCCCGTTCACAGTCAATAATCCGTGGTTGTCAAAAAATCGAATCAGCGTCGCAGCAGGAAACTCAAGTACATTTTGTGGCGAGGTCGACCAGATCGCCGCTACCGTCGGATAGAGATAATAGTCTCGAAAGATCTGCGAATAGCCCCGTTCTTCGACAAACGCTCCAAGGGTCAGGCTCTCCGCCCGCCCGCTCCGCCACAGATCAGCCGCCTCACCGTTGAATCGTAAAATGTCGCGCAACAAACGCCACTGGCTCGGTGCAAAAATCCGCTGTCGCGACGCGAAAAATCCCTTCAACCCAAGGCTCGAATATTCAATCCTCGATTGGTCGCCAGTCACCCCCCAACTCATCTCGCTGTCTTCCCGCTCGAGCCCCAAGACATCAAAAAGGCGGATCAGATTCGGATAAGTCTTGTCATTATGGACAATGAAGCCGGTATCAATTTGTTTGGGCCCCAGGCTCGTCTCAATCGTATGCGTGTGTGTATGACCACCAAGCCGGCTATCTTTTTCGAATAGATGCACTTCATGACGACGACTTAAAAACCATGCCGCAGACAAACCCGAAATTCCACTCCCAATCACTGCAACGCGCATCTAACTAATATGAGAAGCTTCCTCATCCTTTTGTTTGGCACAATCTTCGTCTGGATGATTGTAATGACAACGCTCACCAGCATCAAGATGCCCATTTGGGATGCTTTCACCACCTTTGGGGACAATCCCTGGGCCACTGCCACACTTTGGGATGCCTATTTCGGCTTCCTGACTTTTTATGTTTGGGTAGCCTGGCGTGAAATTCGAATCGCGCAAAAAATTCTCTGGTTCCTGCTCATCATGGCGCTTGGGAACATCGCGATGAGCCTGTACCTTCTCATCCAGTTATATCGACTCAAAAAGACAGACCCGCTTTCTCTCCTCTTCAGCACCCGCAATGCATAAGCTCAAGGCAAAAATCGGAATCCTCCTGCGCGACGGCTCCAGTCCCAAATCCATCTCCCTCGCCATCGTCCTCGGTCTGATTCTCGGCACCATCCCGATCCTCGGCTCCACCACCATACTCTGCACCGCAGCCGCACTTGCATTTCGCCTCAACATCCCCCTCATCATGCTGGTGAGCTACCTCGCTTACCCGCTCCAGCTCCTCCTCTTCGTTCCACTTCTCCTGCTGGGCGCACGCCTCCTCGATCCCTCCATCGCCACACTAAGTCTCCCCGCTGTTTACGAAATGATGCGTTCCAATCTCTGGGGTGCAATCACACGTCTCTTCTGGGCCAACCTCGGCGCACTTCTCATTTGGGCTCTCATTTCCATCCCACTCGGAATGCTCCTCTTTGCCGCTCTACAGCGCATCATGCGAAACTTTCACAAGACCCCGGAACCCGTCACATGAACCCCTTCAACCCGATTCCTTTCTGGCAGGAATTCTTCAACCTGTCTACTCAGGCCCTCCTGATCGTCTGCGCCTGGATGGCATTTTTATGGATGGTCCACCTGCTCATGCGCAACGCTGCCATTGTCGACGCAGGCTGGGCCTTCGGCATCGCATTCTGTGCTGCCTTTTTCGCTTTCAATGGTTCCGGCGCATTTCCTCGCCGCTGGCTCCTCGCACTGATGGTTCTCATCTGGGGCCTCCGTCTCGGCCTCCATCTCCTGCTCAATCGCATCATCGGCCATCCCGAAGAAGGCCGCTATGCCGAGTTGCGTCGCAAGTGGGGCGACAATGTCGCACTCAAGTTCTTCGTCTTTTATCAGGTCCAGGCAGTCAGTTGCATCCTGCTCGCTATCCCCTTCCTCCTCGCCTGCCTGAACGATGAACCAGAACTCAACCTCCTCGAACAATTCGCCATCCTGCTCTGGGTCATCGCCACTTCCGGCGTCACTATCGCCGACATGCAACTCAATCGTTTCAAGACCAGCAAAGCGAACGAGGGCAGAGTCTGTTGCGAGGGTCTTTGGGCTTGGTCTCGCCACCCCAACTATTTCTTCGAATGGCTGATCTGGCTCAGCTATGGCCTCTACGCCTTGCCCGCCCACTGGGGCTTCCTCGGCATGATTGCCCCTGCCCTCATCCTCCACTTCATCCTCAACGTCACCGGCATCCCGCCCACAGAAGAACAGGCTTTGCGCAGCAAAGGCGACGAATACCGCAAGTACCAGGCGGAAGTCAGCCCCTTTGTCCCCATGCCTCCTAAATCCGAAACCCAATCCTGATGCCTGCCTTCTATGAATCCTGGCTCGACCGCAACCTCCTCCCCGACTGGCTCATCCGCATTGGCATTCGCCGCCTTCTCTCCGGGCATCTGAAAGACGAAGCGCATCGCGACCCTGCCGCCTGGCGAGCCGAGCTTCGCGCAAGCCCCCTCGCCATCCACACCACAGACGCCAACCTCCAGCATTACGAAGTCCCTACCGCCTTCTTCCTCAAAGCCCTGGGGCCGCGTCGCAAATACTCCTGCGCCTGGTATGAAACCGGCAACGAATCGCTTGCCCAGGCAGAAGACGCCATGCTCGCCCTCACCTGCGACCGCGCGCAATTACACAATGGAGATTCGATCCTCGAGCTAGGATGCGGTTGGGGTTCCCTCTCGCTTTGGATGGCGCAACACTACCCCCACTCCAAAATCGTTGCCGTCTCCAATTCGCGCACGCAAAAAGAGTTCATTGATTCCGAAGCCCACCGTCTCGGCTGCGAGAATCTCGAAGTCCGCGTTGCCGACATGCTTTACTTCGATCCTCAACAGACCTTCGACCGCATCGTCAGTGTCGAAATGTTCGAGCACATGCGCAACTACGCCGAACTTTTCCGCCGCATCGCCACCTGGCTCAACCCGGATGCTACCCTCTTCGTCCACATCTTCACGCACCGTCAATTCGCCTACCCATTTGAAACGGGGCAGGCCAATGACTGGATGGCGCAGTATTTTTTCTCCGGCGGCCAGATGCCTTCCGACAAGCTGCTGCTGGAAGTCCAGGACCACTTGGAGAACACTGCCTTCTGGCGCATCAATGGCCGCCACTACGCCCAAACTTGCGAAGACTGGCTGCGCAATATGGACGCAAACGAGAGCGCCATCCGTCCGCTCTTCCGCTCCTGTTATGACCAGGATCAGGAAACAATGTGGATCGTGCGCTGGCGCGTCTTCTTTCTGTCCTGCGCCGAATTATTCGCGTATCGTAAAGGCAACGAGTGGGGCGTTTGCCACTACCTCTTTGAAAAACCATGAACCGCAGAAACTTCATTTACACACTCCCCGCCCTAACCGCTTGCGGTCGCAAGGGCAATGCCCTCGAAGGCCGCTGGGAAGGCAAGCTCACCAATGGCCTGTCTTCGATGACCGTCAATTTCGATTTCCTGCTGAGGCCCGACAAGACCTTCGATTTACGCATCACCTGCCGCGACTTGTTTCTGATGACCCACTTGATCCAGACCTGGAAACTCGAAAACGCCAACTTCATCTTTACGCTCCCACTCGTCGAAGGCCCAAGAACCTACAGCGGTCGCTTCGGAGGCCCCACCTTTGACCTGGAATATAAGCCTGCCGAAGAGAAGATGCATCTGCTTCATCTCGGCCGCACTCCCACACCGCCCTATCGCGAAAGCGGGCTCCTAGACCTGGTTCCAACCCAGCGCTCCGTCCGAGCCAGCGCACAAATATTCTCTAAGGATGCAACGCTCGGCCACTTCAATGCTGACCTCCTCGCAAGGCTCGGAATCAGCACTTCTGCAAAGCCTCTAGCCAAAGCCGGTTGGGTGTTCACAGAAGACATGCCCATCCCTGCGGCTCCTAAAAAGGAAGCTCCAGAATTCCTGATGCTTCTTTCGCCGAGCTACGAGCGCATTCCGCAAATCGCTACTTACCAATGCCCGATTTTCGTGCTGCTCGGCGAAGCGGACACTCGCAATGAAAAGCTCGAACGCGGCACGCGCCAGATCGCCTTCGACCTTCGCGAAGCGCTGACGAAACAAAAGCGCAAAGACTACCAGATTTCGGTAATTCCCAAAGCGGACCAGTCCTTTCGAGTTCCTGGGTTTGGTCGCGAATACGCGCGACTCACGCCGGGCCACATCGACCATTTCCGCCGCTTCCTCGCCCGCTTTGAACCCTCATCAGCCCCAGCGAAGAACGCTTCCGCTTCCCTATTGCATTGCGGGATCAGGGCTTAACACAACTTTGGATAATCGATCTGCGCTCAAGTTTATCAATACTCTCCGGCTGTTTGAATGTCCTAAGTCGTTAACATAAGCTACTACAAGGCCATCGAGAGTTTTTTGATGTGTAAACTGGATGCTCTTGGTATTTCCTTTCGCCGAAATGTGGCTCACAACGTTCAAGAGAGCATCATACGCCGGGCAATCGAAACTCTTCAATTTCGCTTTACACCCGAAGCCTGATAAAGAGGAATACAATTCATTGCTAGATGGAATCAAATGGATTCGATCCAGCAATACAGCCTTTAGCCCATTGTTCTCAGCTATACAGTTAACATCAAAAAAGGTGGCTAGGGTTGTTTTCCCCAGGTCCGATTGATCTGTCTTGCACTCCCAATTGATTCCGACAGGCTTTGCGCGACGCAATATTCCATTCTTGGAACTTTCGTCCTTGCTTTTTTGCCACGACCACTTACAATTATCTTGAATTGCAACATCACGCGCCAAGAAATCATCTACAGAACTATATCCTATGCAAGTTCGCTTACTGATGAAAACTCTACCGACAAGGGAGCTGACGTACTCGGTACATGGATTTCTCACGGATACTTCAACTCCATCGCGCGAAAAACTCAAAATATCCATTTGCATGCATGGATTCATTCCAGCAAGTTCAAGAACACGAGAATTCTTGGCTATTTTGGATTCGATGGCGCTCATTGATTGAGCAGACCTTCCCAAAATGGTCAGTTGATAGCTAAGCACTAACAAAGAACATTTTGAAAGCAGGCTTTTCAAAATCCTATGCATGATCGTCGACTCCTAACACCTTTGCCGCTTCCCTCATATGCGACATTGTCTGAAATTGCTTTTCCGTATCCTGGATTATGGGAAGGGAGGACGAAAGGGGGACAGCCTGTCCCACTTGCACCACTTCCACGCCGAAGCTCAACGCCACGGATCTTTGGTCTCCGTCCGCCACTGCTCCACTTGCTGCCGCAGCGATTCAAGAGTTGTTTTGTGCTCCAACTTGTCGGCAAGATTCATCACCTCGTCCGGATCTACCTGCAAATCGTATAGCTCTTCGGACGGACGATGCAGGTAGTCCTTTAACAGTCTCTTGCCCAATGGCAACGCGGGATTCCGCCCCTGCCAAGCCGGAGAACCAGACAGATCGGTTGCGTGAACGAACTCGATTTCCGGATTCAGATTGCGTAAATATTTGTAGCGGCGCGTGCGGACTCCGCGCACCGGATAGTACATCTGTACGCCATGAAAAGTATGCGAACGAAAAACGCGATCCCAGCCTGACACATCCTCCTGCCGGGCAGCGGCCAACCAGGATCTTCCCTGCAATTCGGGCCGCACCGGCAGCCCCGCAGATTCAAGAAATGTCGGCACGAGATCGATCCAACTCACCATTGCATTGCTTGTCTTGCCCGCCGGTAAACCGGCGGCGCGAACAATCATCGGCAGCCGGACTCCAGAATCATATAGGTTCGTCTTCGCGTTCGGGAACGGCATGCCATTGTCGCTAATGAACACAAGCAGAGTATTGTCCAGTTGCTTGGAAGCACGAAGCGATTCGACGATCAGCCCCACGCCACGGTCAAGCCGCTTCACGGCTTGGTAATACTCAGCCAGGTCTTCGCGAGCCGCTGGCGTGTCAGCGAGAAACGATGGAACCTTGATCTCATTCGGGTCGAAGCCGGTCTTACGGTTCACGTTAAATCGTGCTCCGGGTCCGCGATGTGGGTCCCCGAAGCCGACGTGCAAATAGAATGGAACACTTTTCGTTGCAGCTTGAGCGGTGAACTTCTGAACTCGGCGACTCAGACTCTCGACATCGAAAGTTTCACTTTCGTCGCATGTGTCCCAGGCAAATTGCTGCGCTGGATTCACATGAAACTTGCCGATCACGCCCGTCTGGTAGCCAGCCTCATGTAGGGTCTTCGCCAACGGCACTATGTTTGGTTTGAGGTGAAAATTGTGGTCGCCCTGAGCGAGCCCGTACTGCCCGTTCTGATGATTGTAGACGCCTGTCAACATAACGGATCGGGAAGGAGAACAACTCGCGGTAGTGGCGAAGGCGTGGGTAAATCGAACGCCCTCGCTCGCGAGCTTGTCAAGATTGGGGGTGCGAGCATTCCGATCACCATAGCAGCCGAGTGAGAGCCCAAGGTCGTCAGCGACAATCAGCATCAGGTTGGGACGAGTCGCAACTTGCTGCGCATGCAGCCCACCCGCGAGGCTGGTGGCGAGAAAAGATCTACGGTCCATCTTCATGTTGGTAGGAACAGTCTTACACAAGCAGGAAGGGGACGGGTTAGGGCTGTCTCACTCGCACCGTGTCCACAGTTCCTGGTTCTCGCGGCTGCTCAATTTGGGAACAGAATGAGAATCCCAAGTTTCTCAATGTTGCGCTTGGGATAGATGAGATGTCCCCTCTCACTCAATTCACGGCGGCTATTGCCCCAACCCCCAGCATGGAAGTGTCGAGGAACTTCGACTCAGTCCTCGTGAGGACTGCATGGCAATTACGGCACGACTCGGATGAGCGTCTCCCGGACGTCCGCAGATTTTCCAAGGTAATACCCTCCGACGGCTGCCGCTCCCGCGATCACCCCAAACATTGCCAGCCCAGTCCCGGCGGAGTCCGCAGTTTTTCCCGCAGTATATCCGCCCACCAGGAGGCCTGTTAACACGCCCAGCGTGCTTCCCATTTTGCGGCCCCACTGTCCTTGTGTTTCTATTAGCTTCAATACGGTGACAGAGCTTCTTGGAATGGTGACGCTGCCTTTGGGATAAGCGTGAGCGTCAGAGGTCTTGTGGATGTCTAGAACAATGGCTTCGTCTCTAATCACAGCTACATCGCCGCCCACCGTTGTTCCTCCTGGTAGGGTGAGTTGAATCGTTCGACCCTGAATCTTGGAGCTCAGCTCACCCCACTGGAGTTCCAGCGGTTTCGATGATGCCATCGCCGTGGACGGTGCCAACAAGGCGAGGGCAGCCACCAGTGACAAGCTTGATTTCAAATTTCTGAAGCAGTGCATAATTTTTCCTTTCGAATGCGAAGATTCGCCTCACCACGAGCTTTATGAACTTCTTGCGTTTCTTCGACTCGACAGCAGAATACAGTTGGAACGGTGCTGCGCGCGACGTGGCGAACATGACAAAACTCTGACATTTGGGATACAGCTGATTACAGAGGCAAATACGAGTTTCCATTTCCTGACTTGAGGCAAGTTCAGAACTTCAGCAAACGCGACGGCGCAATTGCTGCACTTGAAATCGATTCGTTCCGGCAATGAACTGAAGTTGGACCAGGCAGGCAAGGATTGTCGTCGCGCGGAACGACATCACCAACACTACGTCTAAATTGTGTGAGTGGGTTACGAAAAGGCCTCTTCACTCGCTAGATTGGCGACTAGTACCTACTTGCAAAAGTTAGCGTACCCCACTTCCTTAGTGGTCGTGGCACGGAAATTGTTTCTGAGCCGCGCGCGTGAGCAAGCGGTTCGGCTTGTGCTCTATTCGCTTATTTACGCAAGTAGGTACTAGCGGGCAATTGGCTTCAGAAGTGAAAGCATCGCACCGATGTTTGGATTCTTCATGATTGTTTCCAGCGCCGGATCGCTGCGAACGTAGATCAGATAGTCCGAGCGCTCTGCGATGGCCAGCCCGAGGAAGTGGTAAATGCGGCGATCCTCCCCCAAGGACCGATAGGCATTCGCCATCAACACAGAAGGGACGTAACTCTTGCGCGCCAATGTTTCAAGCCTTTCGACCTGCTGTTTCGCTTCTGCGGCGCGCCCGGCCAAGGCATAAGCGTTTGCGAGTCCAGCGATGGAAGCCGCACTGCCGCCGGAAAGATCCGCCGCTTGGCGAAACTCCACGAGAGACTCCTGATACATCTGTTTCTGGGCATAAGCCATGCCAAGCGTTTGGTGCGCAAGGGGGAAATTGGGATCCATTTTCAGAGTGTTTTGATAAATCTCAATCGCCTCGTCATAATGACGGGCAAAATATTGACACCATCCGGCACCAACGTTGATGACAAGCGAGAGCGGCTCAATTTCCAGCGCCTGCTTCATTTCGCGCTGCGCCTCGTCCAACCGTCCAGTGGCAAGCAACAAGTGCGAGTACCACTGGTGTGCCGTAGCATAACGGGGGTTAAGCTCTATGGAACGGCGAAATTCCTTGTCCGCCTCAGGCATGTTCCATTCCCATGACATTAGGATGTAGGCGAGCGAGGCGTGCGCTTCGGCGAGCGTCGCATCGAGTTGCAGGGCCTTGAGCGCATTTGCCTTCGCGATCGGCATCGCCTCATTCGGCCGCATACCGTCAGTTCCGTTGGATGCAAGCACCGAATACGAATCGGCGATCCCGGAATAAGAAAGGGCGTCGTTGGGCTGGAGGGCAATAGCTTCATTAAAATACTCAATGGCCACTCGAAGCTGTTGCTCGGTGCGCCGGTTCCATGCGTAACGACCGCGCAGATACGCATTCAGTGCTCGCGGATCCACCTTATGGGCCGAAGCAAGAATTTGCGATTCCGCTGGGCTGAGCTTGACTCGAATCTCACGTGCGATCGCACTGGCGACTTCATTCTGCAGACTCCAGGCATCGTCCATCCCACGCTCATAGTCTTCGCTCCAGTAAAGGGCAGCAGTCCGGACATCAATTAGTTCTGCATGGATGCGAACTCGATCCGAGTTCTTCACAACCGTGCAGCGGAGCACCGCGTCGGCATGCCAGGCGCGTGCCCGCTGCGCGGGAGCCTGCGGAGGCGTGGAGGGAGCCGATACAGAAGCAAGCGAGATGACGCGAAGGCTTCCGATGCGGGTCAGGCCGGAGATCAGAACTTCAGTAAGGCCTTCAGCAAAGTAGTCCTGCGCAGGGTCCCGTGAAAGGTTCTCGAAAGGCAATACAGCGAGCACATGCACGGGGGCTGTCGCCTGACGAACCCAAAATTTGGTCGATAGCACCGTCAGGGCAACCACGAGACCTAGCGTTAAGATTCCAACGGCGAACCAGCGCCGCTTTTGCCGCTTTGGCGGAATCGAAGCAGGAATCGCCTCGACAAGGACGGATATCGGAACCGCCGAATCCATGTCTTCGGGCAAGTCAACCGCATCAACGACAGCTGCTGCTGAATCTGGGCTGGCCTTAGGCCCTACGCCACCTACAAAACGATAACCTCTGCGGGGAATGGTTTCGATATATTCTTTGTCGTCCCGACTTTTTCCCAGGGTTTTCCGCAGCACAGAAACATTTCGAATTAGCGCACCCTCTTCGACGAAGGTATCCGGCCACACAGCCTTCATTAGAGTTTCTTTGTCGACCATCCTGCCTGGGCTGGCAAGGAGTGCCAGCAACGTGTCGACTGCCTTCGGCGTGAGCGATACGACTTCTCCGTCGAGTCGCAAGAGGCGCTCCGAGCTGTCAATACAAAAGCCGTCGAACTGATAAGTTCGAATATCCTCGCTGTTCATAGGCTGGTTGGTCCAGCTTATGTGAATATGCGATGCGGCGCAAGCAGGATAAGAGTATTGGCGTTGCATTGGGAATAGTTGGCGTCAGTTCTGGATTCCATTTTTTCAGGGCTGCGGATAGCGTTCAGATACCCGCTTCCATCGTGGACGAACCGTCAGACTGTTGTTACCGGCACGGTGCGAATGAGTATCTACGTGGACCCATTCGCACCTGCCGACGCAAATTATTTCGCCCGGATCGCCTGCGCGAACGTCGCCGCGATTACTTGATATCCAGCGTTGGTTGGGTGAATTTGCATCGGAGAACTCCCCTTCCGCTCAATGAGCAGAAGTCCCGTCTGTCCCTCAAAAGCGGAGAACACATCCACCAACACAACATCACGAGAGTGAAAGCTTGCGATCGCCGCAGCAATCGTGCCATTCAGTGCGAGCACCAGGTCGCGTCCTCCGGGGACGGGCAACTTCGGATCCCAGTAATTCATGATGTAAATCTTCACTTCGGTGAACTCGGTTCTCAAGCTGCCGATGATATTCGACAGATTCGCATAGAGCTTCGCAAAGACTTCTTGGGGATTGGCACCTTTTTCAAGGACAAGGAATGCGTCATTTCCTCCGACGCTTAGAGTTACAAATTTTGGGAATGGGGCACCGGTCGGAGCGAAGCACAATCGCGCCAGCGGCATTTGGAACTGCAGCACATCGCTACTCAATGCATTTGGCACAGCCACGGAGCAGAAAACCAGATTTGAGATGTTATCAAACACACCATTTTGATAAAGATGGTGCGTGAATCCCTGCGTTACTGGCTTGGCTCCATAACTGGCAGAAATACTATCGCCAAGAGCCAGATATCGTGTGTTGTCCTCGAACGAAGTCCAGTATTGGGCAGGTAAAGGGAGTGCCGTGGCTAAGATAGCGCCGGCAAGAAGCCGCAGGGTCAGATGACCGAACGGTGTTGTTGAATTTTTCATAAGAACATCTCCTTTGTTGGTGTAACGCTGAGATACTGCACATTTGCCGGCTCGCTCATGCGTCAGCGTTCCGGCAATCCGTCTACTACTCCCATGAAGAGTGCAGCAAAAGAGCTAATTCAGTACTGCGAAAACGCTGACAAAACTCTGACGAAACTCTCCCGTTGTCCCATTCATCCATGACCCATTGCGACTTTTGAACCCACACCCAATCCCGACATCCAGTCTGCAATTTGAGCAACCGAACATCAGCGGCCCAAGCCCAGTGAAATGCGTTCACGCCTTTTCCGAAAATATTTTCAGCCGAAAACGCCATATATTTTGCATTTCTCGCCCCCCAACGACCAAAACTGCTTCCACCCACTTGCTACTGTGTGACCGATGGAAAACCTATTTCAAGACACGCAACCGATCAAGGATCAGCCCACGGAAGAAATTCCGCAGCCGACCCAACACATTTCCGCCGCCCGCCTTGCCGCCAACCGTGCCAACGCCCAGAAGTCAACAGGCCCACGCACCCCGGCAGGCAAACTCCGCGCTGCTTCAAATTCCCTGAAGCATGGCCTCTATTCACTATCCAACTTCGATGGCTTCATCCACGATCACGACATTGCCTTGTCGGTCGTCACCAACTTACTCGATCAATTCGAGCCAGTCACTCCAGCCGAGGTCATTCTCGTGCACCAGCTCATCCATCAGCAACTCCGCTTCCTGCAAATGGAATTCCTCTTCAACCAGGCCATGAGCATCCGCGTCGATGACATCCTCAAAACCCCGGTCGCCTTCCTCCCGCACATCATGCGCGAGCTAGACCGATTGCCCGCCCGGATCCAGCGCACGATCAAAGCAATCCGTGCCGAACAAAAGATCCGTTTCGATCTCCTGCACGAAAACGA
>JANXLY010000023.1 GCA_025354885.1 Acidobacteriota bacterium
GTTTCCCTTCAAACTCCAGTGGCTCGGTTGCCTCTACCAGCGCCCCGATCTGCTCCAGGCTCAGCGTTTCTCCAGCCTTCATACGGATGATCAATCCCCAGCATCCACCATCCCTCCTTCAGGCTCATTCTGTGTTAGAAATAGCGCCTCCTTCAGGCTCATCCTGCATTAGACAAGACTGGGAACAGAAGCGGCCAGCAGAGGAACGTTACACTAAGGCTTCTTTGCCGGATCGGCAGGGACTTCGCCCTTCTTGCGAAGCGTAGGCGGCTTGCGGCCTTTGAGTTTGGGGTCTCCTTCGACCTTCTTCTCTGAGGCCGCTTTTTCGTCTTTCTCTTCAACCGTCATCAAGGCTTCGCGCTGCTGCTTTTCTTTCTTCGAATCGTCAACGACACGCTTGCCTCTGGCGGCAAGATCCTCTTCACCTGAGGAGATGGAATCTCTGGTAGTTTCGATAGCGGTAGTGAGGACAAATTCGTAACGGGAAAGGTCTTTGGCCTCTAACTCAGCAAATTTTTCAAGTTTCTTGAGCATATTGCGCTCGGCCGTCATCACGAGCTGGATGCCCTCGCTAATTAGCAGACCCCGACGTAAAGCGTCATCGGCAACAGTATCAATAGCTTCGATAATCTTGGCGTACTGGTCGAGGATATCGTGGATCAGGATTGAGCGCCCAGCCTTTTCTTTGGAAAAAAGCTGATCCAACTGGTCGACGCGCTGTCTGGCAAGAAGCAGGTATAAGCTAAGGCGCTCGTTTGGTTCCTGGGCAAGCCGGACGCGCTCGATCTCGTCCTGATTGAGGAAGTCCTTTTGTGCCGGGAGCGTTGCGGCAAAGGGGAGGAGAAAGAGAAAACGGCGAGTCATTCTTTTTTACTCATGACGCCGAGCAGCACCTTTTCGTGTACAGCATTGATTCGGGCCTGGGCAGAAAGTAGAGATGGGCGGTCGTCTATGCCTGCGCCTTTGAGAAGCGAGTCTACGCGACGGAGAAACTCGCGCGTTCGAAGTTCAGCCTTTTTATAATTTTTCGTATTTTTGAAAGCCGGCTTGGACATTTGTTCGAGAGACTTGAGGGCGAACTCTGTTGCATCTGCAGCCTCTTCGAGTTTTGCTTTAGTATCGGATTGGCGGGCGGCGTCGAGAGCCCGGGATGCGGCATCGAAGGCAAGCTGGTAGCGTTTTTCAGGATCAGACTCATTGCGTACCGTATCGGGTACCTGGGCTAAAAGTAGAAAAATCCAGGCTGCAATCATTTGTTGATTTCCCGATCGAGAATTTTCATTCGTTGGCGCGCCTTAAACTCTTCATCGGGAAATTTTCCACCGGCGACATTGAGGAAATCCTGATAGGCGGCGGCAGCAAGTTTTGCCTGCTGCTTGTTCTGCTTGATCTTATCGAGAGTGATGGCTCGAAGGTATTTGTGGCCAGGCTTTTCAGCGTTGAGTTGCTTGACTTTGTCGAGGGCCTGGAGCGCAATGTCGTAGCGTTCCAGCATGACAGTTACCATGGCGAGGTCTGCCCAAGCTTCGGCGGACTGAGGATTGAGCTTGACGACGAGAGCGAACTGGCTGGCAGCGAGGTCGAACTTGCGGAGGTCTCGAAGAAGCCGACCGTATAGTAAGCGAAGGTCGCCATTGTTGGGTTCGAGACGGAGTGCAGCATCCATGATTGGCTGGCACTTTTCAGGCTGTTTGTTTTGCAGATATGCAGTGGCGAGGGCAGTGAGATTCGCGATGGAGGGAGAAGCTTTGACGGCGGCTTCGAGTTCAGGAATCGCGCTGGCAGCCTTGCCGGTTTCGACAAGTAGTTCTCCAAGACGCTCGCGGGCCGCAGCTTCGTTCGGGAAGCGGCGATAGATAGCGATTGCTGCGTCGAAATTCTTGTCTGCCTCGTAGACACTTGCCAAGTGGAGGAGTGCGGGCTGGAAGCTGGGATCGATGCTGGCGGCCTGTTCGATAAAAGGTGCTCCCTCGGCAGTCTTACCCTGATTGAGAAGCGCTTGACCAATCCCCTGAGCGGCTTCGGCCGATTTTGGATTGATGGCGAAAGCACGCCGGTAAGCGGGCTCGGCATCCGCGCCACGGTTGATGTCAATCAACGCTTCAGCGAGATAGAAGTTGGGCCGGTACTGGTCGGGCTTGGTGGTGGCGGCAGACTGGAGAAGCGGGACAGCATCTTTCGGCATTTTCTGGCGCAGCAGCAGAATACCCAGATTGAGCTCTGCTTCGTAGAGGCCGGGTTTGAGGGCAAGGACTTTGCGGTAATTAGCCGAGGCCTCAGCATCTTTGTTTTGTATGGACTGAGCGAAAGCGAGATTGAAGAAAGCAGAGAAGTCAGTGGGGTCTGCGGCGGCGACCTTGGCAAACAGGGCTTCGGCTTCAGCGGGCTTGCCCGCGTCCAGAGCCTTGATGCCGTCCTCAGAAGGGGACTGCAGGGAGAGCGCGAGAAGGAGATGCGCGATCACGACTTCAGGATAGCGCGGGCCAGCAGAGGCACTGATTGCTAGAGCGGGAGGTTGGTGAAGAGGTGCTTGCCACCAGATTCTTTCAACTCGATCAGGTGGCCGGGGCCGAGTAACTTCGCGATACGATCTACAGCCGGGTGTTCGATGGTGAGGTAGTGGCGCTCTGTTCCGAGCCAGCGAGTCTGGAACTGCTGATCGTTGATGAATACCTTTGCGGCATCCGGCGCATAACTGCCGTACTCGAGATTATTCACGCGACCGTTCAGGAGCAAGGCCGTTTTGTTTGTGTAGAAAAAGATGCTTGAAAAAGTGTAGTACTGATTGTCTACAATCCATTGACCTGGTGGAGCGGCGAGCAGGGCCTGAGCCAGAGGGCGTGAAGCGAGATAGGGATCAAAGTCGATCAGGGCAAGGCGAGCCGCATTGAGAAATAGTGCGCTCATGAGAGCGAGTGAAATCATGGCGGCGCGGTGTCGAAGCCAGGATCCAATGGAACCGATCAGGAAAGCGAACGCAGCAACGAGCAGCGGGGTTCGCAAGTAGGCGAAGCTGGCAACATTGAGATCGCCCATGTGGCCGAGGGAGAGAGTGTAGGCATCAGGACTTTGAATAGTAAGGGCGCGTGAGATATCTCCTGGAGTGGGGAGGGTCCAGACTTGGATGAGCAGGTAAATGATCGAAGCAAAAGCGGCTAGCGCGATGATGCCAACGACACGCGTGGGCCAGCGGGGTGGATTGTATTCGCGACTGAAGGCTGAGCCGAGAAGGATGGCAAGAGCAGGGTAGCAGGGCATGGAATAGTATTCCTGGGTGGTGGAAAAACTGAAGAAAATCAGCATGAATCCAGCCCAGCAAAAGCAGAGCAACACGAGGCTGCGGTGACGTTCCGAATTGGCAGCGCGAAGAGTAAAGAAGTTCAGCGACCAAGGGAAAAGCCAGAGAAAATGCAGGAGCCAAAAGGACAGGAGTGGCACTGTGTTGTAGTCGCGCGGATGCCGCATGTTCAGGAAGCGGAAGACATGCTCGTTGAAGAAGTAGAACCAGAAGAAGCCATGGTATTCACCGGCAACACTGCGCATGGTGAAGTCGAAGAACGGTGGATTGCCGAGAGTGGCGGCGACGTGCCAGGGAGCCGCGATGGCCATGAGGATCAGCAGGCCCTCGCCGATGCGCAAGCGGCGCCAGGTATTGGAGGCGAAGAGTTGGCCAGTCAGAATCAGGTAGATCAAAGCTGCGGCCCCTGGGAACAAGAGGGCGATGAGCCCTTTGAGCAGCAGGCCTAAGGCAATGGCAACCGAAAAAGTATTGGACCAGAAGCGCGGATATCGCTCTTCGCGATCCAGTGCACGCAAGAAGGCCCAGAGGGCAAGCGCAATCGTGAAGGTGAGAATTACGTCGGGGATGAGAATGCGCGTAAAGAGCCACAGGCCGAGGCTGGTGGCCATGATCAGCCCCGAGGCGAGGCCAAGTTGCGGACCTGATGCCCAGTTGGCGATACGGCCGGTGAGCGAGGCGAGAGCAATAGAAAAGAATGCGATCGGAATACGGGCGGCCCAGTCCGCAGTGCCGAAGATTTTGAAGCAGATTGCCATCAGCCAATAGACGAGCGGAGATTTTTCGAGATAAGCGATGCCGTTGAGACGGGCAGTGACCCAGTCACCGGATTCCAGCATATTGCGGGCAATCTGGGCTTGTACTGCGTCCACATCATCCATGAGCGAGGGGGGGCTGAAGATCGCCGGAATGTAGATGAGCGCGGCGAACAGAATTACGATTAGCTGATAATTGCGGTCGGCTGCGGAGCGGAAGCCATAGGCACCGCCATAGTTTGAATGTTCCATCGTTTCATCCAGAGAAATAAAGTCAGCAGGCCCCAGAGCTGGTAGCCTGCGTTGATGCGGCGCGAAAGATGACGCGTAATGAGTTCGTTTACTGCGGGCCAGGAGAAGACGCCCGAATTCCGGACGGCGGCTTCGGTTAGTGTATCCAGAAGCAGTGGCTTGAGCGTTGTGCGGAACCAGTGGTGGACCGGGATGTCGAAGCCCTGCTTGGGACGACTCAAGACACTGGCCGGGATCTTGTCGCGCACAAGCTCACGCAGCACATGCTTGAGCGTGCCGTTGTTGAGCTTGAGCGATTCGGGGAGACGAGCAGCAAATTCGACGATACGGTGATCCAGAAATGGCGGACGAACTTCGAGCGAGTGTGCCATCGACATGCGGTCGCACTTGTAGAGAATGTCATCGGGGAGGTAATAGAGCTGATCGAGCCAGAGGTGGCGATTGAGTGGCCCGGCGGCACCTGATTCTGATGGCAGGCGTCGATAAAGATCGCTGGAGGGACGATGCGGCAAATTGGGTGCCAGCATTTGTTTGGCTGCGAGAGAATTGGTTCCGTTCCAGTAGAGGTGAGCGTCTTCTGGAGATTGCAATGAGCCTTCGAGGAAGCGTTTTGCTTTGTATTCGAAGCTGATTTTGTCGTTTGATGCAGGCCAGAGATTCAGCAGGCTCAGGGCGGATTGACGTAGGAATCTTGGCGTGGATTGGGCCTGTTGAGAGTACTGGTCTGCGAGGTAAGTCTGGTAACCGGCGAAAAGCTCATCACCGCCATCACCGCTGAGTGCCACTGTCACGTGTTCGCGGGTCATTCGTGAGAGGAACCAGACAGGGAGCGCACCTGCGTCAGCACTGGGTTCATCGGAGTAATATGCAAGTTGTTCGATTGCGTCAGCGAGCCCCGAATCGGTGTTCACATCCAGTTCGTGATGGTCTGTGTTGTACACACTTGCCACCTCGCGAAACCATCTGGATTCGTCGAAACTACGTCCGGTGAAGGATACCGAAAAAGTCTTAAGCTGACGGCCGGCCTGTTGTGCAGCATAGTGAAGCAGGGTTGTGGAATCTAAACCTCCCGAGGCCCAGACGCCGAGCGGAACGTCCGAAATGAGATGCTCTTTCAGCGATAGCTGCAAGAGATGATCCAGTTCGGCCTTGGCATCACCGAGCGAGATTTTCGGATCGGGCCAGATATTGAGAGCCCAGTAGGGTTCTTGCGTCAGGTGGCCATTCTGCCAGCGGAGAAAACAGCCTGGGCGCACCTTGTTGATGCCCGCGGCCAGCGTATAAGGTTGTGGAACGTAGTTGAGTGAGAGGAAGTATGTAAGGCCATCCGGGTCTAGAGCGCGAGGAATCTCGGGGTGCTCAAAGATCGCTTTCAGCTCAGAGGCGAAGTACAAATCTTCCGCGTGCTCGTAGAAATAGAGCGGCTTGATCCCGAGGCGGTCGCGGACCAGAAATAGCTCGCGTGTCGGTTGATGCCAGATCGCAAAGGCGAACATGCCGCGAAGCCGTTTGAAGCTCTCGATCCCCCAGGCGCGAAATGCTTCGAGCACAACTTCGGTATCGCAATGAGTGCGAAAACGATGCCCGAGACTCTCCAGTTCCTGCCGAAGCTCGCCGAAGTTATAGACCTCGCCATTAAAAACGATCGTGGTCTGGCCGTCTTCTGACGTGATCGGCTGGTCTCCGGAACCTAGGTCGATGATCTTGAGCCGGACGGCTCCGAGCGAAACAATAGAATCCTCGAAAGTGCCCTGCTGGTCCGGGCCCCGATGGATGATGGTTTTCGTGATGGCAGCAATACGGCCTGGGTCAGGAATTGAGCCAAGATGCGTAAAGCCTGCGATGCCGCACATTGTTCTAGTTTCGCAGGGATGACCTAAGCCGTTAGGATGAAATGATGCGAGTTTTACTTTTATTGGGAATTGCCTGCGTTGTTACGGCGCAGGAGCCACCGGCAGGATTGTTGAACCGATGGAGAACAACGGTCGCGGGCAAAGGCGGATTGGGTGCGATCTTTGAATTTCGCTCGGGAGGAGTTTTGTTCATTCGTCCTGGTGCCGTAGTGGATGGATTGTACTCCGTTGAAGGAATCGAAATCGTGTTGCCTCCTTTGCGGGAAAATGGTCCGCCGAACCGGCAGACCATAGACTTGAAACAACCGGGGAAGCTGCGCCTTCTGCAAGGCCAACAAGTCTCTATGGATCTCACCCGAGTGGGCAAGGCACCGGCTGGCAATCCGACTATCGTTGGCGAATGGGTTGGAATGCGTAAGATGGATGGGCACAATCTCGAAATGCGAATTTTTTTCTACGCGAATGGCAAGTCGCTGTTCCTGTTGCCGTTCAGCACGGAGCAGGCTTACTACATCGTTGAAGGGGCGACGATGAAGATCACCTTACCGGATGGAAAAGTGTCAGAAGGACCTTTTCAACTCAGAGGGAGTTCGTTGCAGATTCCAAGTGTTCGCAGTGGAGCTGTGACTCGACTGGCGAGGTATTGAGGAGTGACTGAATCGTACGTGCTGATCGGCATCATTGTCGTTTTGCTGGTGGCACTCCTGATTGTGTTGCTGGGAAAAAGAAACGCTGGCGGGGAGATGCTCGAAGAATTCTCACGCATGCGGCGGGAGTTTGGCGAATTGGGGACGGGCCTGCGCGGGGACCTGCAACAAGGATTGAGAACCCAACTGGAACAACAGCGCGAAGAGGCGCGAGCACTGGAGACCCGTCTCTTTGATCTGCGCAGCGAGATGGAAAATCGTTTGCGTGCGATCGAGGCGATGAACGAAAAGAAGCTCGAGGAGATGCGCGTCACGGTAGACGAGAAGTTGCAGGGGACTCTTGAGAAGCGGCTTGGCGAGAGTTTCAAGCAGGTGAGCGAGCGATTGGAAATGGTGCACAAGGGTTTGGGTGAAATGCAGACGCTGGCTGTTGGTGTGGGTGATTTAAAGAAGGTGATGAGCAACGTAAAGACTCGCGGGACCTGGGGAGAAGTGCAGCTTGGAGCTTTGCTCGAACAGGTGTTGACGCCCGAACAATACGAGAAAAATGTGGCTGTGACAGGTACTGCGGAGCGCGTAGAATTTGCCGTCAAGCTACCAGGGCAAGAAGCCGGGGGCACACCTGTTTGGCTGCCGATTGATGCGAAATTCCCACTTGAGGATTATCAGCGTCTGGTCGAAGCTTCTGAATTGGCAGACGCGGTGGGTGTGGAAAAGGCAATCGTGGAATTGGAAAAGCGTGTTTGGACCTTTGCCAAATCCATCCGGGACAAGTATGTATCTCCGCCCAGGACGACGGACTTCGGACTTTTGTTTTTGCCCACCGAGGGACTCTATGCCGAGATCATGCGGCGTACCGGTTTTGTCGAAAAGGTGCAACTCGAATTGCGGGTTGTTCTTGCGGGGCCAAGCACGCTCCTCGCCTTGCTGAACAGCTTGCAGATGGGATTCCGGACGCTGGCAATTCAGAAGAGGTCGGGTGAGGTTTGGGAACTGTTGAGCGTTGTAAAGGGTGAGTTCCTGAAATATCACCAGGTATTAGGAAAGGTGCGGGAGAAGCTCGACCAAGCCTCGAAGACGATTGACGACGCAGAACAAAGAACGAGGGTAATTCAGCGCAAACTTAGAGGTGTGGAAGAGATAGGGATCAGCGCGGGTGAATCATTCGAAGACTAGTGGCGCTCGTAAATCAGCAAATTGCGAAAGCGGGTGCCATCGGGTTTGGTGCCACGCGAATCGATTGTCATGCGCTTACCATCTTTTGAGATCGTGCGAGTCGCCTTGACGGTGACTTTCCCCTTGAGTGTGAAGACCTGATCCACTCGTGAGGGGCCGCGTGAAGTGAGGGCAACTGCATCGTAGAGAGTTCCGCCGATAAAGGGGTTCGGCTGGCCATCATAGGCAGCAGTGAACTCGGTGTGGAAAGGCTTGCCGTCGGCACCAATCCCATCATGGATAAATTTAACTTTGTCGCCGTCGGGGATCCATTGCCTTTTTGATTCCTTTGGAGCAGGGCCGGATTGATAGGTGGATGCAGCAGGCACAAAATGCCAGGTGCCTTGTCCAAGATCCTGGACAGCAGCTGCGAGGGTGAAAAGAGCTAAGAGCGGGAGCACGAGTAGGAGTTTATCTTATTCGTAGCGAAGTGCTTCGGCAGGGGCTATCTTTGTAGCCGACGTGGCAGGGTAGAGAGTTGCGATCAGTGAAACAACTAGAGCGAATGCCGTAATCCAAAGCGCGTCGAATGGATTGGGCTGGAAGGGAACATAGGAGATTGAGTAGATTTCTTCGGATAGCTGGATCAGACGGTAGTGGTCCGCGATAAGGCTGATACCGTAGCCAAGCACGAGACCTACGGTTGAACCAACCACGCCGATAAGAAGGCCCTGGTAGATGAAGATGCGACGGATCTGCTCTTTGCGTGTGCCCATCGAAAGCAGGATCGCAATGTCGCGCTGCTTCTCCATCACCATCATGATCAGCGTGATGAAGATATTGAGTGCGGCGACAAGTTGAATGAGGCCGATGGTGATCAGGCTGACGATACGCTCCATCCGGAGAGCGCCAAGGAGTTGACGATTCTGCTCCATCCAGTGTGTCGCTGCATATTTGTTGCCAGCAAGGGCTTGTGCCTTTTCTGCAAATGCTGGCGCAGCGTCGATGTCAGTCACTTTGATCTCGATGGCATTGACAACATCGCCGAGCGACATCATGCGTTGCAGTGCGGGCAGGCTCATGAAGGCAAAGTTGGCGTCCACATCATAGAAACCGGTTTCGACCAGACCCGCAATGCGCATGCGGTGATAGGAGGGGCGCGGCCCAAAAGGAGTGAGTTCACCAATTGGATTGATGATCTGAATGTAATTTCCGAGCCGGAGGCCAAGCGATTCGGCTAGCTTCGCGCCAACCAGCAGGTTGGGGACTACAGCGTCTTCTTCACGCAACTTGCTCAAACTGCCCTGCCTGATGAAGGGCACCAGATCTTTTTCGAGTCGAGGGCTATCCAGATCAAGACCCTTAACGATGGCACCGGAACTGGAACCACCGGCATTGACGAACACTTTCTCGTAAAGTGCCGGCGAAGCCTCCATGGTGCCAGGAATAGTTGCCAGCTTTTTCGCAAGTTCACGCCAGCCGACAATGCCTTCGCCGGGGACGCGTTCTGTAATTGTGACGTGTGCCGTGGCACCAAGGAGGTTCTTCTGCAGTGTGGTGCGGAAGCCGTTGTTAATCGCGATCGCTATCACGAGGGCCATCACCCCGGCAGCAACACCCAGAATCGAAATAGCGGTAATGATCGAGATTGCCGATTGACGGCGTTTGGCCTTCAGGTAGCGCCGGGCAACGAATAGTTCAAATTGGAAAGCCACTGTTTATCGGCGGACTAGCACTTCGCGCATATTATCGCGGCTGAGAAAAAATTTGGTAGATGAAAAATCTTCAAAAAGGCGTTCGATATTGCGGTTGGTGAATGCCTGGCCAGGGGGCATTTCAGAACGTTGAGCAATCACTAGACTGCCTTCATCGTTGATCTTAAAATTGAATTGCGGGATCGTCTGAGCGCGGTCATCGGCGTAAAAATAGGCAAGCAGGTGAGCGCCAGGCTCGAGAACGCGATGGAGGTGATCGATCGTCTTGTCGAGCAGCGAGGGCCGCAGGAACTGAAGACAATCCCAAACCAGCGCACCGTCAAAAGGGCCGCGTTGGTCGGAAAAAGTTTGAATCAGAAAGCTATCGACGCGACCAGGGTCTCGCTGATTTTCGTAATAATCTCCATCGCCAAAACAATCTTCGAGCGTAGCGAAAAAGTCTTCCGAGTAAAGACGCGGACCCAGTTGCGTCATGAATTGAATATTGGCAGCGTTAGCACCCCCGAGATCCAGGAGACGGACATCCTTATCTGTATCGAGAGAACGAACGAATTGCTGGAGTGCAGGGCTGGGTCTGGTGTGCGGGGGAGGAAAAACAGTTGGCTTCGGCGGCCTAGCGTCTGGAAGAGGACGATGGGTTGGTCTCGCAGGGCGCAGACTGGCATCGGGATCACCGGATCCTTTGACGGCACGCATTAATGCCTTGAATGGGTTTGCCATCTCCACTGGTACTAAAGTAACAGGCTTGCACTAAGTTTGTGCAACTTAGCGCTTGGGTTCGCCTCCAGCAGTAGCAGCGCTCGGCTGCGGCGTGGGGGAAACGGAAATCGGCTGAGGCTTGGCAACGGGCTTGGGCGCTTCTGTCCTTACGATGTCGATAGAGCCTTTGAACATCGCGCCGTCTTCGATTGAGATCCGGGCAGTCTTGATATCGCCAACGAGACGGGCGTCCTTGCGGATGTCGATTTTATCGGTGGCTTCTACATTGCCCTGAACAGCGCCGATAACGACGATATCCTTGGCCTTGATCCCTGCTTTCACCTTACCGTTGGGGCCAATTGTGATCTTGTGTTCGTGCGCTTCAATTGTGCCATCGATTTCGCCGTCGATGATCAGATCCTCCCGGGAAAAAATCTGCCCGGTAATGGAAACTCCTTTTCCGATGGTGGCGGCACGAGATGGCGTTTGTTGTTCAGCGTCGAAGCGCGAAGCCGTTGTTTGCATAGGTACTCCTTCGTTGCCGCCAAGCGTTGGGGGCAGTGAGCCAGATGGACGGGGTGTTGGTTCTTCTTCTTTACGGCGATTCCACATGCGGATGGGACTCCTGTGAGAGTATTACGTTTCAGTAAAAAGGCTAGCGAATGCAGATAGCGGAACGCAAATGAAAATGGAACATAGTGTGAAAATGAGGCGTAGGAGACTTTTGTGAGCGGAATCATTGAGTGCCGGGGCATGGGTGTGCAATACGGAGAATTCGAGGCGTTGCGAGAATTTGACTTGCAATTGGAAGCGGGCCGGGCAGGAGTACTAGTAGGACCAAACGGAGCAGGGAAATCCAGTTGTTTGAAGGTTCTGGCGGGTCTTGAGAGTGAAAGTAAGGGAACAGTGTCAGTTTTGGGGCATCGCCCAAAGAGTGCTCCTCGATCCTGGCGTGCGCAATTGGGAGTGATGCCGGAACACCTTGGCTTATTTGATGCCTTGAGCATTGAAGAACACTTGAAACTCAGCGGGAAATTGTACGGATTGAGCGCTGAGGAATCGACCAGGCGGACCGAAGAATTGCTTGAGTTGCTTGGCTTAAGCGAAGGTCGAACACGTTTTGCCGCCGCTTGCAGCTATGGAATGCGCAAGAAAACTGCGCTTGCACTGGCAGTAATGCACGCCCCGAAATTGCTGATTCTCGATGAACCGTTCGAGGGGTTAGACCCAGCCAGTTGCGAAACGGCTCTCGAGTTTCTACTGCTCTTGAAGAGGCGCGGTGTCGCGATGATAGTCAGCTCCCACATGTTGATGCATGTCGAGCGACTGGCTGATGAGGTATTGCTCCTGAGCGCGGGGCAGGTAGTCTGGCGAAGCATTGCGATGGCCGAAGGCGAACTTCGTTCGCACTACCTCGATGTGGTGAAAGCGAAAGTTCTACCCGGCCTGGAGTGGTTCTAGGTGTTGGTGCTTTTGCGGGCGATTGCCTTAAGTGCATGGCGGGAGATTCGCACGCTGAATTCGATTCAGGGTAATAATTTTTTCTGGTTTGCACTCCTTTTGAGCATGCAGCCTGAAAGCATGGGCTTGATCTGGAGCCTGATTGGCAGCCTGCTTCTGCTGCCTGCACTCGCCGCACCGCTGGCTCGAATCCCCGAGATCCGCCTTTCTTTCTGGCCCTTGGGAGAGACAGAAAGAAAGTTCCTGCGTTGGCTCTCAAAGCCCGAAGCGCAAACGAGCCCGTGGCTGTGGCGACTGCTTCCCCTGCTCGAATTTCGCCAAATCATGAGAACCCTCGACTTTTGGCTGGCCACACTGTTTGCAGTGATGGGGACGGCTTACCGGTTACTTTATCCAAACCCTGAACCGGCAGCTTTTCCAATTCTGGCGATGCTTGTTGTATTGGCACTCAGCACTCTGGCGCAAAATTTGTTAGGACTCGACGGCCTGAGCGGCAGGATGCGTTGGAAGATGGCACCGTCGCGAGGCTACCGCATCTTGTGGCGTAAAGGCTGGGTCTTGATCGCAATCACTGTTGTATTGACGGCGGGATTGAGCCCCTTGGCGGCACTGTCGGGGATGCTCGCAGCACTTGCGATCGGACATCACTCCAGCGCTTTGTCACCTCTGGATTGCGGAGCGTGGCGATTTTCGATGGGCCAGTTTTTTCCGCTCGGATTCATGCAGGTCATCGGTATGTTCTCATGTGGAATCGCAACCGCACGCGGAGACTGGGTATTTCTTGGACTTTCAGTGACTGCCTACCTGGTCAGTATTTTCGTTTATGGTTGGGTGCTGGAAAACGCCTAGCAAAGCGAAGCATTAGAAAAGCTTTAAGCATAGGCTAAATCTTTGGTGTAAGGTAGGAGCGAGTTTGACAATGCGAATCCTTGTGGTTGAAGACGAGAAGAGAATTGCTGACTTTCTGGGCCGCGGCCTGGAAAGCGCCGGTTATGACGTAGATATTGCACCGGGCGGGCAGACTGCCATCGACCTGGTGCATGCCACAGATTACGACCTGATTACGCTGGACATGATGCTGCCAGACATGGACGGAATCCGTGTTCTGGAGAAAATCCGGAATCGCAAGACGAATCCGCCCGTGCTGATTTTGAGTGCTCGCGGTGCAGTGGAAGATCGTGTGAAGGGCCTTGAACTTGGGGCTGACGACTATCTCACCAAGCCATTTGCATTCGTTGAGTTGCTTGCTCGCGTTCGAGTACTACTTCGACGCGGACAGCCGACTCCAGAAAAGCTTCTTGTTGGTGAACTGACTCTCGACTGCATTCGCCGCAAGGTGACGCGCTCGGGCGACACGATTGAACTCGCGCCCAAAGAATTTTCAATCCTTGAGTATTTGATGCGAAACAAAGGCCGGCCGCTCAGCCGCACCATGATCGTTGAACATGTCTGGGACATGGACTACGACGGCCTGACCAACATCGTTGATGTCTACATTCGCCACTTGCGCAGCAAGATCGACGACCGTTATCCCACCAAATTGATTCATACGGTTAGGGGTGTGGGGTACATGCTTGAACTGCCAGAGGGTCGCGTTGAGAAGGCATCTCCAGCTTCCTAGCCCGATCTGATTCGCGTGCTGCTGTAAATTAGTGAGATGCAGCGCAGCTTCATTTTCAAAGGCCTCCGGTTCCGGCTTGCCCTAAGCTATGCGCTGTTCATTGCAGTGCTTCTGACTGGATTTGGTTTCGTTTTGCGCGGAGTTTTGCGCGGAGTAATTGCTACAACGGTCCAGGGTTTGCTCGATGAAGAATGGGCTGCATGCAAAGGCTTTCTGCGGATCAATCCCAAAGGCCAGTTGCAATGGAACTATGACCCGGGCGACAAAGAAGAAACGGCAATCGTAGAACGCCTTCGACTGATCTACATGATCGCCGACGAAAAAGGCGAAGTGCTCGAAAGCTCCGAGATGTACCGGGAAATCGGCTTTCAGAGTCCGGCTGTCATCACAAAAGTGCTTGCCGACGGAAAGCCAAGCTATACTTACCATCCAAATCTGCGTGGGCAGGTCTTTATGGTGCGGCAGGGGACTTTGAGCGAAAGAGGCCGTCGCTACTTCGTGGCGCTGGGCAGAAATTTCACTCCGAGCGAACATGTCATTGAAGAATTCAGCGTCGATTATTTTACAGCGCTTCCCTTCATCATCCTTGTCGCAGCGGCCATTGGTTGGCTGCTGGCCCGCCGCGCTATGCAACCTGTAACCGAAGTAGCCGCACAGGTCGCAAAAGTATCGGGAAGCAACCTGTCGCTGCGCGTACCACTGCGTGGATCTCGTGATGAGTTGGACCACATGATCGCAACTTTCAACGGGATGGTCGAAAGGCTTGAGAAGAGCTTTTTGCAAATGCGACAGTTCTCAACCGACGTCTCGCACGAATTGCGGACGCCGATTACGGTCGTGCGCGGCCAGCTCGAAGTTGCGCTGATGACGGCCAAAAGTGAAGAAGATCTTCGAGTGGCAATTGAGGCGGCACTGGTTGATATTGATCGCTTGTCCCAGATTGTCCGGGCACTGCTGAATCTGGCGAAGGCAGAGGGCGGACAACTCCCGCTTCAGATGCAGGAGCTGGATCTTGCGTCTCTGGTGGACGAAGTGATGAGCGAATTGGAGATTCCGGCGCTCGACCGGCAAGTCACGCTCAAGAGAGTTCTGGCGCGGACGGCGCTCATTTCGGGAGATCGAATTCAGATTGAAAGATTACTCTACAACCTGATTGATAACGGTATCAAGTACACCCGTGAGGACGGCTTTGTCGAAGTGCGGGTAAGCACCGATGAAACTGCCCGGGAAATCGTGCTTGAGATTCGCGACAATGGGGAAGGGATAGCGCCAGAACATCTGTTGCACCTTTTCGACCGCTTTTATCGCGTACCTGTGAGAGAGAGTGGAAGAGAGAAGGGGTTGGGATTGGGCCTCAGTTTTGTCGCGTGGATCGTAAAAGCACATAGTGGAGAGATACAAGTAAGCAGCGAAGTTGGAGCAGGAACCACATTCCGTGTGACATTCCCATCCAAGGCCTCTGAAACAAACAACTTGGTTGAATATGGAAATCAAAGAGAGACAACGGGAAGGTATTCGAATTCTTGATCTGAAAGGGGCCCTGGTGGCAGGAGAGCCGTGTCAGATGTTGCGCACCCACGCAACGGCTGACATGGAATCCAAACCGCGAGTGGTTCTGAACTTGTCAGGAGTGGACTACATTGATTCAAGCGGATTGGGAATGCTGGTGAACTGCTTTTCCACTCTCGAGCGCAACGGGGGTGGCATGCGCATTTTGAGCCCATCCGAGCGGGATATGGAATTGATGGTCCTGACAAAACTGGCAACCGTTTTTGAGGTCTTCAATGAAGAGCAGGAAGCCGTGAACAGTTTTTTCCCAGATCGCGAGATCAAGAAATTCGACATCCTAAGCTTTGTGCAAGCGCAGCGGAAGGCGAAGGAAAACAAGTAGGACATGATCGAGGCGGGTAGTTTGGCGCCGGAATTTTCGCTCGCGCAAATAGACGGAAGCGTTGAGTCACTTGCGGAATTGCGAGCAGCGGGCAATGTTTTATTGGCTTTTTATAAAGTCAGTTGCCCAACCTGCAAACTGACTCTGCCCTATCTTCACCGGGTCAAAATTCAAACTTTTGGAATTTCGCAAGACAATGCTGAAGCTACAGCGAAGTTTGCCCTGAACTATGGGGTTGCCATTCCATCGGTACTCGATCTTGAGGAAACTGGACATGCGGTGAGCAATGCTTATGGAATTCACCACGTGCCAACCCTGTTCGTTGTGAGCGAGACAGGCAAGGTTCTCGAACGCATCGGTGGCTTCGACAAAGATGCACTTGAGCGGCTGGGTATCGAATTTGGCAGCGAAGAAAATGTACCTGAATTCAAGCCCGGCTGAGCCAGCAGGAATGACGCGCCCGGGCGGCGCAATTGGAATCTGAGAAACTGGTTGAGCAGGAAGTAAAACGCGAAAATGGCATTGATTAACGAAATTCTGAACAACGCGGCAGCTGTGGCCAAAGGCATGGGCGTCACCTTCAAGGAGATGCTTCAGCCAACCGTGACGGAAGTGTATCCGGAAGGTCCAGCTGTATTTGAAGAACGCTTTCGCGGCGTGCACGTTTTACAGCGCGACGAAAATGAGCTTGAAAAATGTGTGGCATGTTTTCTTTGTGCGGCGGCATGCCCCTCCAACTGCATTTACATCGAAGCAGCAGAAAATACGGAAGAAGGCAGAATCAGCGGCGGGGAACGTTACGCAAGCGTTTACAACATCGATTATTCGCGCTGCATTTTCTGCGGCTATTGTGTCGAGGCCTGCCCGACGGACGCCATCACACACGGCCACGACTTCGAGATTGCCAGCTACAACACTTCGACTCTCGTATATCGCAAAGAGCAGATGCTGACGCCTCTTCCAGCCGACTTCAAGCCTCTTGTGGTTGAAGAACAAAGCTCCGGTGGCGGACACTAGATTTCACCTGCCGCAAGTTCATCACGCGGCTAAGACAGGATCGTTTCTATGCGTGCCGATTCCTTAGTCGATGCTGCGAAATGTCAGAACGTTTCGCAGTCGAGCCAACTCGAATGGCTGGACACCAATGGCACTGGCGCCTACGCAATGGGTACGGTGGCCGGACTAAGAACTCGCCGATACCATGGCCTGCTCAACGCTCCGCAGTCCCCAGGCCTCCCCACCTCCGTCTGGTTGAGCGCGCTCGAAGACACCCTCCAGATTGAAGGCTACAAGTACGAACTGTCTGCGCATCGCTACCCGGGGATCATCACGCCGCGCGGTTACGAATTGCTCAATGAGTTTCGCCTTTGCCCTTATCCCAGCTGGCTCTACCGGATTGGCGAAGCAACTCTCGCGCGCGAGTTGATGTTAATTGACGGATTGCCAGCGGTCCTGGTTCGCTATTGCTGTTCGGAAAATGCCGAACTGGACGTACGCCCATTCGTCGCCGGAAGGCAACATCATGGCCTCGTGAAGGCTGGCCAACAAAAGCCTTGGACCGTTGATATTCGTGAAGATATTCTGACTCTGCGCAAAGAAGAGGCGGCACTTTTCTTTCGTAGCGACGCCCAGGATTTCACAAGCGCTCCCGACTGGTATTACAACTTCGAATACGATGTGGATCGCAACCGCGGACTCGACCATCAAGAAGATCTTTGGACCCCTGGTGTCTTTCGCTTCTCTCTTCGTGCCGATACATGGGCCTATCTGATATGCGGGCTGGAAGATCTTGGCCCGATAGACCCAATGCAATTGCTGCGCTGGATGGCGGCTAAAGAACTTCGCTTCCCTGCCCCGCGCGGCATTGAGAATCGACTCGAAAACGCCGCGGAACATTTCATCTTTGAGCAGAAGGGCCGCCACAGCGTGATCGCCGGTTATCCCTGGTTCAGTGACTGGGGCCGCGACACCTTTATCTCGTTGCCCGGGTTGTTCCTGGCGCGGAACAGGATCAACGATGCCGCAAGGACCATTGAGAATTTCCTTTCCCTGCGCCGCGATGGCTTGATTCCGAATCGCATTACTGACGATGGCTCGACACCTGAATACAACTCCGTCGACGCCACACTTTGGCTCTACATTGCGGTGTGGCAATGGCTCGAGAGCGGCGGGAGTTCAGTTGAATTTCAGGATCGATTCTTTAAGCCCCTGAGTGAAATGCTGATGACGATGGCTCGTGGCACGATCTTCGCGATTCAGTGCGATGAGGGCGATGGGCTACTCAACGCTGGCCTGCCTGAAACACAACTCACCTGGATGGATGCAAAGGTGGACGGCATGGCAGTTACGCCACGCTTCGGCAAGGCCGTCGAAATCAATGCCCTTTGGTACAACGCTTTGCGGCTCATGTCGGAATGGTCCAGAGATCGAGGCGATCCCGAAGCCCTCAACACTTTCGGCAGCATGGCCAACCGGGCTATCGCAGGCTTTACACAATCCTTTTGGAACACCGATGAACATTGTTTGTTCGACGTAGTTCGTCCGGGCCACGCGGACCGGTGCATCCGGCCCAACCAGTTATTTGCACTCTCTCTGCCTTACCCGCTTGTGATCCGCAGCAAGGGAGAATCCATTCTGCAAGTTGTCGAACGCGAATTAGTAACACCCATGGGATTGCGCACCTTGGCTCGTGGCGAGACCGGGTATCGTGGGCGCTTTGAAGGCGGCGTCTACGAGAGAGATTACGCTTACCATCAGGGCACCGTCTGGCCTTGGCTCTTCGGTCCCTACGGCCGCGCCTGTTTGCGAGTGCGCACAGATGTGGCTTCCGAGAAGTTGAGATTACGAGGCTTGCTGGATGGGATTCTCACTCAACTGGATAGCGGCTGCCTTGGGCAACTCGCTGAAGTTTACGACGGCGATGAGCCGCAGCGCGAAGGCGGAACACCAGCACAAGCATGGAGTGTCGCCGAAATTCTTTGGCTCCTCAAAAAAGAACTGGCATTCTAGAAAGAGTGCCTGAAGCGACAAAAGCAAATAACCGCGCCCTGGCGCTCGTGTACGCGACGATTTTCCTCGACGTATTGGGATTGGGAATTCTGATTCCCGTGTTGCCTTATTTCGCGCAGCAATACCGGACCGATGCGCTTACGGTCGGTTTGCTCAGTGCAGCGTTTTCGATTGCACAATTCATGGCCAGCCCATTTCTGGGGGCTCTCAGCGATCGGGTAGGACGTCGCCCGGTAATTCTATTCAACATATTAGGATCGTCCCTTGCGTACTTTCTTTTCGGCTGGGCTTCAACGCTTTGGCTGTTGATGCTGGCCCGTGTCCTCGAAGGAATAACTGGCGGCAGCATTTCAACAGCGCAAGCCTACATCGCTGATGTCACGCCGCCCGAGGACCGCATGAAACGCTTTGGCTTAATCGGCGCTGTCTTCGGGTTGGGCTTCATTATTGGTCCAGCCTTCGGTGGATTTCTGAGCACCTACGGATTGTCATGGCCTGCGTATGCTGCCGGCACCTTGTGCCTGATTGCATCCATCTTTGGCTACTTCTTTTTGCCAGAGAGCTTAACGATTGAGAAACGCTCAAGAGCCCGCTTGACCCTGGGCGATGCAAATCCCTTCAAGAAAATTGCCGAGGCTCTCGCTCGCGATTCCATTCGCCCAATCCTGATGGCCATTTTTGTCGTCAACGTTGCCTTCAGCGCTCTGCAGTCCAACTTTGCATTGTTCACACTGAGACGCTTTCAGATGGGGCCCCAGGACAACGCCTGGATCTTCGTCTATATCGGCTCGCTCAGCATTCTCATGCAGGGTGTTGTGGTTCGCAGGATGCCTAAGACATTGAACCCCGTCACCACTTGTGTGACCGGACTCGCGGCCATGTCTCTCGGTTTCCTCGGCATCAGTTTTGCCCGGGTCGAATGGCACTTGTTCCCGGCGATCGCGATTCTGGCCTTTGGGAATGGCATCGCTGCGCCCATGCTTACAGGATTAATATCGCGCCGCGTGGGAGAGCGCGAACAGGGGACTGTGCTCGGATCATCTCAGGCAATCTTGAGTTCCACCCGCATTGTGGGGCCGTTGTTTGCAGGTTTCGTTTTCGATGCCTTAGGCAGCGGAGCGCCCTACTGGATCGGCTCAATTCTCGCAATAGCAGGCGCTGCCATTGTGGCGAGAACTCCAGTCAAAGCATAATAGCGACATGATCCGCCGTCAGTTTCTATTGGGCCTTGCGGCCGCCAGGTTCAATCCGCTTCGCAGCGCGCCACGATTCAGACAAGACCCTTTTATGCTTGGCATTGCTTCAGGCGATCCACTTCCGGACAGTGTTGTACTTTGGACTCGTCTGGCTGGCCAAGAATTGGGCAACGCCAGCCACGAGGTGGAATGGATCATCGCCGAGGATGAAGGCTTGAAAAAAATAGTGAAGCGCGGCAAAGAAGTTGCAAGCCCACAATTTGCCCATTCTGTTCACGTCGACCCCAGGGGTTTAAAGCCCGGACGCTGGTATTGGTATCAGTTCCGCTGCGGTGGCGTAGAGAGTCCCATCGGCAGGACCAGAACCGCGCCCGCAGTCAACAGTCAGGATCCGTTGCGCTTCGCATTTGCCAGTTGTCAAAACTACGAACATGGGTACTTCACAGCCTATGAACATATGGCCCAGGAGGACCTGCATCTGGTGGTGCACCTTGGCGACTATATCTACGAAGGCGGGCCATCCAAGGGTCGGCCGCGACAACACAATTCGCCCGAAATCCAGAGTCTGACCGATTATCGAAATCGCTACGCGCTCTACCGTACCGATCCGGATTTGCGGCGCGCGCACGAACGATTCCCCTTTATCGTGACCTGGGATGACCACGAAGTAGACAACAACTACGCGGGTGATAAAGACGAAAGTGGAACTCCTCGCGACCAGTTTCTCGAACGGCGAGCAAATGCGTATCAGTCCTATTACGAGCCCATGCCCCTGAGGAGGAGTTCCCTTCCCAGAGGGACCAGTCTCGACCTGTATCGATCTTTCGACTTCGGCAGCACCGCACGATTTCACGTGCTCGACACGCGCCAGTACCGCAGCGATCAGCCTTGTGGCGATGGGCGCAAACCGCAATGCGCAGAAGCCCTGAGCGCCGAACAGACGATGCTCGGCGACTCGCAGGAAAAGTGGCTGATGGAGAGTATGCGTTCTTCAAAGCAGACCTGGAACGTATTGGCCAATCAAGTGATGTTCGCAAAGATGGATTTCAAGCCAGGCGAAGGTGCCGAGTACGCGATGGATCAGTGGAGCGGCTACGAAGTCCCCCGGCAGCGTATCTGCCGTTTTTTTGAAGAAGCGAAGCCATCCAACCCCATCATTCTTACGGGAGACATTCATTCCAGTTGGGTGAGTAATATCAAGGCCGACTTCAATCGCCCTGAAAGTAAAAACGTAGGAGTCGAGTTTGTTGGCACCTCAATCACTTCGGGCGGTGATGGCCTCGAGCTCCCGATTGCCGAAGCAAATTTCAAAAAAAAGAACCCGCATCTGCAGTACTTTCTTGCCAAGCGCGGATATGTCAGCTGCACGGTCAACGCAAACGAGTGGCGCAGCGATTACAGAATAGTTCCCGTTGTGACCAAGCCTGGCGCGGTTATCGAGACACGTGCTAAGTTTCGCGTAGCAGCGGGTGCGAACCAGGTGGAGCGCACCTGATAAATTAGGCGGAGCATGAATCGTCGCGCATTTTTGTCTGCAAGCGCTGCTCCGCTCCTTTCCGGTCAGCAGCCCAAGAAGCCAAATATTCTTTGGGTGACCTGTGAGGATATGAGTCTCAACCTCGGATGCTACGGTGACAAGAACGCCGCAAGCCCGACCATAGACTTGTTTGCCAAGCGCTGCCTGAGCTATCGGAATGCCTGGTCCTGCGCGCCTGTATGCGCGCCCGCCCGCACCACCATCATCAGTGGAATGTATCCACCCTCAACCGGTTCGGAGCACATGCGCAGCGATACTCACCTCGCGCCGGGCCAGAAAATGTTCCCTCAAATCCTTCGTGAGGCGGGCTACTATACTTCCAATAATTCCAAGGAAGATTACAATCTCGCCCACACCGGCAAGGTTTGGGACGATAGTTCGGACAAAGCCCATTGGCGAAAGCGCAACCCCAATCAGCCCTTCTTCAGTGTCTTCAACTACCTCATAACCCACGAAAGTCAGATCCGTAAAGTGCCTCACCAGTTGAGGCACGATCCGCGAGAAGTACGCATCCCCGCTTACCTTCCGGACACTCCGGAAGTCCGCCACGACTGGGCCCAATACTACGACAACATCAACACCATGGATGGCATGGTGAAAAAGACTCTCGGAGAACTCGAAGCCGATGGCCTCAAAGATTCCACGATCGTTTTCTTCTATTCCGATCATGGTGCCGGGATGCCGAGATCCAAGCGCTTCCCTTACAACTCGGGCCTTCAGGTCCCGATGATGGTCCATTTCCCTGAGCAATATAAACACTTGGCCCCGAAGGACTACCAACCCGGTGGATGGACGGACCGGCTGGTGAGTTTTGTAGATCTTGCGCCAACCGCGTTGAGCCTGGCTGGACTAAGAAAGATGGACTACCATCAGGGCCACGCGTTCCTGGGCTCAGAGATCGCCCCTGCGCAAAATTACGTCTTCGGATTTCGCGGTCGCATGGATGAGCGCATCGACATGATTCGAAGCGTGCGCTCACAGCGCTATATCTACATCCGCAATTACATGCCACACCGCATTTATGGCCAGCACATCGACTACATGTTCGAGATGCCGACTACGCGGAAGTGGAAGGAGGTCTTCGATTCCGGTAAAGCAACCGATGCGCAGAGCCACTTCTGGAAAACCAAGCCTGCTGAAGAATTTTACGACCTCGAGAAAGACCCCGATGAAGTCAACAATCTTGCCTTCCGTCCTAATGCAATCGAACGCTCGGAGATGAACCGGATGCGGGCCGAACAGACATCGCTTGCCGTGCGCATTCGCGATGTCGGCTTCTTGCCCGAACACGAAATCCATGCGCGCTCGAAGGGCGATGCGCCTTACACGATGGGCCACGATCAGCAGCGATTTCAGGCGACCAGAGTGATCAACACGGCGGAGCTTGCCACTGGGCCCACACTCACCGAGCCGGAGGTCTTGCGAACCAGTCTTGGCGATAGCGACAGCGCTGTGCGCTACTGGAGCGCAATCGGTCTTCTGAGACAGGGCCGGGCCGGCGTTGAAAAGGCACAGGCTGAATTGCGAGGCGTGCTCACCGACACTGCCCCCAATGTTCGGATCATCGCTGCCGAAGCCCTGGCGCGCTACGGTGAAGAAACAGATCTCAAGCCCTCAATCGAAACTCTGCTCAAAGATGCAGACGCCACCAAGGGGGATCTCTACATCGCCATCGCCGCACTCAACTCCCTTACTGAAATTGGAGCCGTCAAGATCAAGCCTTACCGCGATCAGATTGCCGCTCTTCCTGCGGGGCATGCAAAAATTCCAAAACGCCTAGACGGCTACATTCCTCGTCTGCTCGAATATCTTCTCGCCATCACAGCGGCAAAACTATGATGAAATGCTAGTAATCTTATGCCGAAGAGTTCATCCCGTCGAGCCTTCATAACGCGGTCTGCTGCGACAACTGCTACTGGCCTTGCTGCCACTACTGGCGAAGCGTCAGCTGCGTCTCACATCCCTGCCCTCAAAACCGCGAACACAACAAAAACCAACTCCATCTGCCCCTATTGCGCAGTGGGTTGCAGCGTCACAATTCACACCATCGGCGACAAGGCACGCAACGTCAAACCCGCGATCGTCCATATCGAAGGTGATCCCGAGAGCCCTGTCAATCGTGGCACCTTGTGCCCCAAGGGTGCATCTCTCGAAGAGTTCGTTCAGAGTGATCGCCGTCTCACCAAAGTGCGTCACCGCGCTGCAGGCGCAACCGAATGGACAGACCTGAGCTGGGCTGAAGCCATCCCCATGATGGCGGCCCGCATTAAGTCCACACGTGACAAGGGCTTCGTTGAAAAGGACGAGAAGGGCCGCACAGTAAATCGCCTCGACAATCTGGCAATGATCGGCGGCTGCACGGACACGAACGAGATCAACTACCTGCTGAGCAAGTTTCGTTTTGGGCTCGGGTTACTTGCCTACGAGAACCAAAGCCGGCTTTGACACGGCCCCACGGTGACCAGTTTGGCCGCCACCTTTGGACGAGGAGCAATGACGAATGGCTGGACCGACGTCGCCAACGCCGACGTAGTTCTGGTCATGGGTGGAAACCCTGCCGAGAACCATCCTGTTGGATTTCGCTTTGTCATGGAAGCCAAACGCTTGCGCAAGGCAAAAGTCATTTGCGTCGATCCGCGTTTTACACGCACTGCGGCAGTCTCCGATTGCTATGTGCCAATCCGCTCCGGTACGGATATCGCTTTCCTGGGCGGCATCATCCACTATGCGCTTGAGACCGGCAAGTACCAGCGCAAATACGTCGAACAACATACGAACGCAGGCTTCCTGATCGCCGAGGGCTTTGGATTTCAAGACGGTCACTTCTCGGGCTGGAAGGACGGCAAGTACGACAAGACAACTTGGCAGTATGAACTTGACGGCAATGGCCATGCGAAAATTGACCCCAAACTGGAACACCCTCGTAGTGTTTTCCAGTTGATGAAAAAACACTATTCGCGCTACACGCCAGAGCAAGTCGCCGAGATTTGCGGCTGCACAGCAGCAGAGTTTCTGAAGGCTGCCGAGATGATTACGGTTGCTGCTGCCGAAGACAAATCCGGCACTGTCCTCTATGCTCTCGGCTGGACGCACCATAGCTTCGCCGTCCAGTTGATTCACGCTGCAGCAATGGTGCAATTGCTCATGGGCAACATCGGTATGCCTGGCGGTGGCGTCAACGCCCAGCGAGGCCACGCCAATATCCAGGGCTCCACCGACATGGGCGCATGGAACATGCTCCCCGGCTACCTCAAGATTCCGCGAGCCGATCAAACCACGATCGACGAATATCTCAAGGCGAACACACCCAAGCCCCTACAGGCCAAGAGTCTCAACTATTGGGGAAACACGCCAAAGTTTTTCAAGAGCCTGCTCAAGGCTTACTACGGCAAGAACGCCACTGCAGCAAACAATTACGGCTACGACTGGCTGCCCAAGGTCGACGAGAAGGGCGACCATTCCTGGGGCGCATTCTTCGACGACATGTTCCACGGCAAACTCGAAGGCTTGATCAGTTTCGGCATGAATCCTGTGGCTAACGGCCCTAACACCAAGAAGATGTTGACGGCCCTTTCGAAACTAAAGTGGCTCATTGTCGCTGAAAATTTCGAAACAGAAACAGCCGCATTCTGGAAGGCCAAAACACTCGCCGCCAAAGACTATCCCAAGGCTCTCGATTCGGCCAGCATCGCAACAGAGGTCTTTCTCCTGCCCGCATCCAACTTTGCCGAGAAGGATGGAGCCTTCGTAAACTCCTCGCGTTGGCTGCAGTGGAAAGAGGCCGCGACCGATCCTCCGGGCGAAGCCCGTCGTGATCAGGAAATCATTGCTCAACTTTTTCTCGAATTGCGCAAGCTCTATGAAAAAGACGGTGGTGCAAATCCCGCTCCACTGCTGAACATGGGCTGGGATTACGCTAAGCCCGCCAAGCCCCTTCTGAGCGAAGTCGCCCGTGAGGTAAACGGCGTAGACCTCAAAACATTGAAGCAACTGAATGGTTTTGGAGAATTGAAGGACGACGGCACTACTGCTTGCGGCAACTGGATTTACAGCGGAAGCTGGACCGAAGCTGGCAACATGATGGCGCGTCGCGGCCAAGCCGACCCAACCGGTCTCGGCCTCTATCCGCAATGGTCCTGGAGTTGGCCAGCCAACCGACGCATCTTGTACAACAGGGCCTCTGCTGACGAAAACGGCCAACCTTGGGACAAGACCCGAGCGCCTTTGAAATGGGATGGGGAACGCTGGCGTGGCGATGTACCCGACTACAAAGCAGATGCCGAACCCGGTGCTATGCCGGCCTTCATTATGCTGCCAGAAGGGGTCGCGCGCCTCTTCGCTCCCGACTTGGTCGAAGGGCCATTCCCTGAACACTACGAACCGGCAGAGTCTCCGGTGCTCAACCCTTTGCACCCCGAGGCCAGTGCCAATCCGCTACTCAAAACTTACTCTCGCGAACCCGAAGCCTTTGGTACCGTCAAAGACTTCCCCTACGTCGCAATCACCTACCGGCTCACGGAGCACTTCCATTACTGGACGAAACACACCAATTCAAGCTCCGAACTGCAATCGAATTTCTTCGTCGAATTACCCGCCGAACTTGCAGCCTCAAAGGGCATCGCCAGCGGCGACCGCGTTCGCGTCAGTTCCGCACGTGGCTCGATCGAAGGCCCTGCGCTCGTAACCAAACGCCTGCGCACCCTTAAGGTGAAAGGCCAGAAAACTTACCACGTCGGGCTCCCCATCCATTGGGGCTTCGTCGGAAAGGTCACCGGCCCCCTCATCAACAATTTGACGCCAAGTGCCTACGATCCAAATTCGGGAACACCCGAATACAAAGGCTTCCTCGTGAATTTGGAGAAAATCTGATGCTTGTTGCCAAACTCATCGACACTACTTTGTGCATCGGCTGCAAGGCTTGCGAGGTTGCCTGCCAGGAATGGAATGATCAGGAATACACGCTCGGTACTTTCAATGGCAGCTATCAGACGATGCCCGAGCTCGCACCGAATTTCTGGAACCTGATCAAGTTCAACGAAATCGAAACGGACGGTGGCACCTCCTGGCTGATGTCGAAATTTCAGTGCATGCACTGTGCCGACGCCGGCTGCATCGCTGCCTGCCCTGC
Organism: Acidobacteriota bacterium; assembly: GCA_025354885.1. Lineage (GTDB taxonomy): Bacteria > Acidobacteriota > Terriglobia > Bryobacterales > Bryobacteraceae > Bryobacter. Next base: position 26,218 of record JANXLY010000023.1, read on the forward strand.
CCCCGGTGCCATCGCACAACTCGCCAATGGCACGGTCGACTTCGTTCATGAGAACTGTATCGGTTGCGGTTACTGCATCACAGGTTGCCCCTTCGATGTACCAAAGCTCAGCCCAACCTCGAAGAAAGTTTACAAGTGCACGCTCTGCTCCGACCGCACTGCTGTCGGCCTCGAGCCCGCCTGCATCAAGACCTGTCCAACCAATTGCCTCACCTTCGGCGAGCGTGACGAAATTCTGCGCGTCGCTGAAATCCGCACAAAGGAATTGAAGGCCGATGGCTTCGCCGATGCCGGCGTCTACAATCCCCAGGGTGTCGGCGGCACCAACGTCATCTACGTCCTCAATAACGCCAAACAGCCTGAGAACTACGGCTTGCCTAAGGACCCCGTTATCCCCTGGACGGTCCAACTCTGGAAAGGTCCGCTGAAGCTACTCGGATCTCTCGTCTTCTTCGGCAGCATTCTCGGAGCCTTCTTCCACTTTGTAATTTATGGCCCGCAGGACCCGGAATTGCACGGCCATAGCGAAGAAGAAAAGCAGGACGTCAATGACAAACTCTGAAATCCGCATTCCCCGATTTGACGCCTACGAGCGTGTCATGCACTGGATGTCTGCCCTCAGCTTTCTCTATGCGGCCCTCACCGGGCTCGCCATCTGGAGTCCAAAACTCTATTGGATCGCCAGCGTCTTCGGAGGCGGAGCTGTCATCGGCGGCACACACCCTTGGTCAGGCCTTCTATTCTCGGCAGCCATAGGCTGGATGTTCTTGCGCTGGGCAAAGACCATGGGCCTCGATGCAGATGATCGAGTTTGGCTCACTCGTCTCGACAGGTACGTCACGCATCAGCACGGTGCACTTCCAGAATCCGGGCGCTTCAATGCCGGGCAAAAAATGTTGTTCTGGAGTCAGATCGCCACAACGCTTCTACTCTTTGCGAGTGGGATCGTATTGTGGTTTCCTGATTGGATGCCGCGCAATTTGCGGCTCTTCGCGATCGCGCTTCATCCACTGGCGGCGATCGGATCAATCGGTGGCATCATCGTGCACATTTACATGGGAACGGCAGCAGTGCCGCATTCCATGCGTGCCATGCTGCGTGGGTGGGTTGTGCCGGAGTGGGCACGCTTTCACCATCCCAAGTGGTATCGCCAATGGCGAGACTCATCAAATTTAAGATAGGATCTTCAAAATGCGGCTTATATTTTTCAGCTTTCTGATTGCCGCTGGCGCGTGGGCCCAAATTAAGGCACCCACGGATGCAGCAAGTCTGCAAGCCGGCATGAAGTCATATCAGTTTCATTGCGCCTTTTGCCACGGCAAGGGCGATGACGGCTTTGCGGCCAACCTGGTATCCCCAAATCTGGTGCATGCACCGACCGATTCCTCCCTGCTCAACATCATCCGCAACGGCATCATCGGCACCGACATGCCACCTGCCCTCGGAATGAGCGAAGAAGAAATGCTCCAGGTCGCCGGCTATGTCCGGTCCCTGGGTCGTTCCGCGCCCACCAGTATCGCTGGCAATGCCGCTAAAGGCAAAGCCATCTACATGGGCAAAGGTGGTTGCGCCAATTGCCACATGCTCGAAGGCGCTGGTGGACGCATGGGGCCCGATCTTACACAGATCGGTGCCATGCGCAGCCCATCCAATCTGCGCAGCTCGATCGTCAGCCCCAGCGCGGCCATGGTTGGCGGCTGGACCATGGTTCATGTCTCGCTCAAGAATGGCACCAAAGTGAATGGCATCCGGCTGAATGAAGACAACTTCTACATCAGCTTGCGCGATGGCAAGGGCAAGATCCAGACCCTCGCCAAGAGCGATGCGACCAACATTGTTCGCGACGTGACAAAGTCTTCGATGCCGAGTTACGAGAAAGTACTCTCCACCGAAGAACTGGACGATTTGATTGCTTATTTGTTTTCCCTGCGAGGTGCGATGTGAAGAAGTTTCTACTGCTGATGTCTGCTGGAATCCTGGCGGCGCAAGTCTCCCCCGAGCTGCTGCGCGATCCTTCCAAAGCGCCTGGAGACTGGCTCCACTTTCAAGGCAACTCCCAAGGCCATCGCCACTCCCTGCTCAAGCAGATCAACAAGACGAATGTCGCGCGACTCAAACCTTCATGGACTTTCCAGATCGACAAGACAGACAAGTTTGAAGCAAGTGCAATTGCGCACGACGGCATTCTCTTTGTGTCAGAACCACCCAGTGACGTCACTGCCGTTGAAAGCCGCAGCGGCAAAGTCCTCTGGCGTTACAAGCGCGTTTTACCCGACAACGTCCCCTTCTGCTGCGGCAAAGTAAATCGCGGCGTGGCGATCCACGGCAACCTCGTATTTGTCGGAACACTCGACGCCCATCTTGTCGCTCTCGACGCTACAACAGGCAATGTGGTCTGGGACGTCGCCGTCGCCGATTACAAGAAGGGTTACTCAAGCACAGTCGCGCCGCTCGTCGTGAAAGACAAAGTCGTAATCGGCAGCGCCGGTGGCGAGTTTGGCGTAAGCGGATACCTCGCCGCCTACGAAGTGAAAACCGGCAAGCAGGCCTGGCGATTCTCTACCCTCCCTGTCGAGGGAGAAAAGGCTACCGAAACCTGGCTCGGCGATAGCTACAAATATGGTTCCGCCACCACATGGGTAACGGGCAGCTACGACCCCGACCTCAACATGATCTATTGGGGCACTGGCAATCCTGGCCCCGACTGGAAAGGCGACAAGCGCCGCGGCGACAATCTCTACTCTGATTCGCTGCTCGCACTCGATGCCGATACCGGCAAGCTAAAGTGGCACTTCCAGTTCACCCCTCACGATATGCACGATTGGGATGCAACCCAGGTCCCGATTCTCGTTGATGACGTGTGGAATGGCAAAATGCGCAAGCTCGTCCTCTTCGCCAATCGCAACGCCTTTTACTACGTGCTCGACCGCGACACCGGCGAATACCTGCTCGGCAAGCAATACGTCCGGCAGACCTGGGCGCAACCGGAACTCGATGCCAAGGGCCGCCCCACTCGTCTCCCCAACACCGCTCCTACTGAAAATGGCACGGTCGTCTATCCCAATTCTCCTGGTGCCACCAACTTCCAGGCACCCTCCTATAGCCCCACAACAAAGCTGCACTACGTCATGACTCGCGACGAAGGCGGCGTCTTCTATTCTGGCGATGACACTTACAAAGAAGGCAGTTGGTATCTCGCCGGCCGCTTCGTCTCAAAGCCAGGCGAAGAAGCCACCGGAGCAATCAAAGCCATCGACCCGAAGACAGGAAAATCCAAGTGGGAGTACCCGCTCAACTCTCCTTCGTGGTCTGGTGTATTGAGCACCGCTGGAGGCCTTGTCTTTGCGGCAACGGGCGACGGCGACCTGCTTGCACTGGATGACACAACCGGCAAATTGCTTTGGCACTTCCCTATGGGTGGCAAAGCATTCGCCAATCCGGTCAGCTACACCGCAGCCGATGGCAAGCAGCACATCGGTATCGCCTGCGGACATACCTTCTTTTCGTTCAGCGTCGAGTAAGCCAACTAGAGGATCCGAAAAACTGGATCTGACTTCGGCACAAACAGGCTGCCTTCGGTCAGGCCCTCCGGATAATATCGGCTCAATTGCCGCTGCAATTCGGAGGGCTTTTTCTTTCCCGCAAGCGCTGCCGCAAAGGCCTCATAAATTTCTCTCACCTGCTCTGCATCCTCGTGAACAAACTCCAGCCGGAAGTGCCGAATTCCGGCACCCTGCCAGCGCTCCAAATGCGCAGAAGCGTGCTGCGCCTCAGCGCCAAACACTGTGTTTCGGCAACCCACATCGGCCACAACCGGATGCCGACGCCCTTGATCATCCTGCAACGCCATTTCATGTTTCTCACAAGGCCTTCCACAATCAAGGTAGGAAGTGCCACTCGAAAGAAAACGGCAAAACACACAGTGCTCTGTATGAAACACAGGCAGGTGCTGGTAGGCCACCACTTCGAGCCGATGCGCTCCCGCTTCAAGTGCAAGAGCTTCAACCTGCGCCGCGTTCAAATCATGAGTCGGGGTCAGGCGATCCAGGCCCATTCCGAGCAGCATCCGGGCTGTAATCTGATTCGCAGCATTCAGGCTGAAGTCACCGGTCAAGCCCGCGATCCCCAGCGAATGCAAGCGATCAAGCAAGCCTGCCGACCGCACCAGCAGATGGCAATTCAACTTCGCCAAAAAATCGGCAATCTTCTCTTCACCTGGCTTCAACACCCTCGGACTCGCCACCCGCACCGGAATCCCGCTCGCCCGCACTTTCTCAAGCGAAGGCCAGAGACCATAGAGATCAAGATAGTCGAGCGTGATGCTCGCCGGTCTCACCGCGATGGCCGCATCCAATTGCCTCGCCGCACGAACCAGCAAATGAATCTGCGCCGCTAAAATTTCCCCGGATACAGGCGCGGCAATCGTGCTCGCCCGCAGAATCGCCGCGGCATCATGCACAGGTTTTGGCGCAGCAGCTCCAGCCAACACCTCCAGTTGCTCTATCGCCTCGCGACGCAATTGGTTCAGCAGCGACACAGGCACAAAGGGATTGCCCTCAATCACCGCCTCCATCTCCCCCAATTCATAGGGTGTCGTCCCCAGTCGGCTCAATTGCGCCCGCAGACTTTCGTGGCTCAGTCCCTGCTGCTGCGCCACAACGAGCGGCGCGCTGGATTGCACAATTGCTGCAAGATTGCGGACGCTCCACACCATGCGCAACACTTGGCCCGTGCGTGCTTCCACCGTCACATCGACAGGCCGCTTGTAGACAGGCTGTACCGCCTCCGTAAATCGTTTCGCCAACTTATCGAGTTCCGGATCACTCGAACGCCAAAGCAGATCGCCTGCATGGATCCGTCCAAAGCTCAACGCTCCATTTGCAAAGCTCAACTCCAGTCGCGTCGCACCAATTGCACGAACCGAATAAACGCGCCCGCCCTCTTCCTTCTCCTGCGGACTACGCCAATCAGCAGCATCAAACACAACTCCATCCCCAGGCTTAAGCGGGGCAATCCCATGATTCTGGTTCGCTTCAATTTGCACCGTTTCATGACCCACATGCATGACCCGTCCCATCAACACACCGCGATGTCGTGGCCCCCGGCCCTGCACCACCTTCTGGTGATTCGTACCGCTCAGAAAAAACGCTCCAAGCCCCCGCGAGTAAACCTGTTCCACCTGAATTGCCTCGCTCGCCGAAGGCCTCGCATGCAAGCCAAGCCATGCCGCATCAACTGCCTTGCGATAAGCCTGCGTCGTGATCGCTACATACTCAGCATCTTTGTAACGACCCTCAATCTTCAACGAAGAAATGCCCAGTGGCAACAACTTCGGAATCCAGTCCAGCGTATAAAGATCTCCCGGACTCAGCAGATACCGCGCATCCCCAAGCGGCTCAATCTGATCATCCACAACCAGTTCATAAGGCAGTCGGCAAGCTTGCGCGCACTGCCCGCGATTCGCACTACGCCCTCCCCATGCCTCCGAGCTAAAACACTGCCCCGAGTAAGCAACACACAGTGCGCCGTGCACAAAAATCTCAAGCTCACAATCCGTAGCCGCGCGAATCTTCGCAATCTCATCCAGCGAAAGTTCACGTGCCAGATTCACCCGAGTCGCCCCCAACCGCTGAGCCAGTCGCACGCCATCCGCATTCGTAATGCTCATCTGCGTGCTGCCGTGGATTTCGAGACCCGGGGCAATTTGATGCGCGAGCGTAACCACACCAAGGTCTTGCACGATAATCGCATCCGCACCCGCCTTGGCGATCAACTCAATCGCGCTTACGGCCTCTTCCAGTTCCCGATCAAAGACAAGCGTGTTAAACGCTACATAGCCCTTCACGCCACGACGATGCAACGTCGCAATCACTTCAGGCAATTCTTCCTTTGTAAAGCCCACTTTGGCGCGTGCCGAAAAATGCGTGAGTCCAAAATACACGCTGTCTGCACCGGCCTCGATGGCGGCCCGCAGTTGCGGCCAGTGTCCCGCAGGACTCATGATTTCCGGCTTGCGCGGAGGCAACATCCTACTCCAGTATTTCGCCGAATCGTAGCGTGATCGAAGTGGTGTTTGCTCCGTTCACATTCAAAATCAACAATCGCGAATATTCGGTCTCCGCCACTTGCTCCACCTTCACGCCCAGTCGCTCGGCAAGTATCGGCAAGCGGTCCGAGTGCGTCACCACAAGAATGACAGCCTCTTTCGGAGCAGCCTTCAGCGCACTCACCAGCCCCTCCACATCCATTGCAGGTATGGTCTTTGGTGCAATCGACAACAGTTGTGCCAGCGGAGCAGCAGTGCTCTGGGTCCGCTTGTATTCCGAAGTGTAGATCGCGCTCACCTTCGACGTGGCGAGCATCTTCGCAAGCAGCGCTGCACGCCTCACCCCGACCTCACTCAGCGCTACATCACCAGCTGGCCCTGCCTTTTCTGCATGTCGCACCAGGATGATCGTCGCTGCCTGCAGCGAAATCATCCCGGCTAAAAATACAAGCAGCAGGGATCGAGGCATCTTAATCCACAAGCCCTTCAAACAACACGCTCGTCAAATAGCGTTCGCCCGCGTCGGGCAGCACAACAACGATCGTCTTGCCCTTGTTCTCTGGCAAATGCGCAAGTCGAATAGCACCAGCAACGGCAGCCCCGCAGGAAATGCCGCACAAAATACCCTCTTCGCGAGCAAGTCGGCGTGCCATATCCACTGCTTCTTCGTTCGTTACCTGTTCGACCTGATCCACAATCGAGAGATCCAGAGTCCCTGGAATAAAGCCCGCACCGATACCCTGAATCTTGTGTGGCCCGGGCTTCACTGCCTCATGATTTCTTGTCTGCGTGATCACCGGGCTATGCGTCGGTTCCACGGCAACACTGAGAATCTGCTTCTTCATCTCATGCTTGATGTAGCGGCTCACGCCGGTAATGGTGCCGCCCGTGCCTACCCCGGAAACAAAAATATCAATCGTTCCGTCCGTGTCTTCCCAGATCTCCGGGCCTGTAGTTTTGAAGTGAATCGCCGGGTTCGCAGGGTTCTGAAACTGTTGCAGCAATACATAGTGATCGGGGTCAGATGCCTTGATTTTCTCTGCTTCTTCAATCGCACTGCGCATCCCGCCAGCCCCAGGCGTCAACACCAGCTTTGCCCCAAAGGCCTTCAACACTTTGCGTCGCTCTATCGACATCGTCTCCGGCATCGTCAGCGTAATCGGAATCCCGCGAGCCGCCGCAACAAAGGCCAGCGCAATCCCGGTATTGCCGGAGGTCGGCTCTACCAGTTCCTTGCCGGGCCCAAGCAAGCCCTTCGCCTCCGCATCCCAAACCATCGAAGCCCCGATGCGGCACTTCACGCTATAAGCCGGGTTGCGGCCTTCAATCTTGGCGAGCACAATCGCTCCTGCCCCATCTGTCACGCGATTGAGCCGTACCAGCGGTGTGCGGCCAATCGAAAGCGAATTATCCGAATAGATTTGCATGATTTAGATCTCCCAATTTGCAACGTATCGACTCTGCTTCGCTTGCCATTCATCCACAAGCTTTTGAAAGTTCGTCGTGTCCAAAATGCAATTGATGGATTCATCCACCCGTTGCCACATCTCTTCAATTCCAGGGGTGCCGGTCCGACGCTGGTTTGGCCCATCCACATGACGAATTACATCACCAACCGTCAACTGAGATGGCACGCGTGCCAACAGATAGCCGCCGTCGGCACCACGTCGCGATTCCACAAAACCACCATGCTTCAGGTTCGAAAGAATCAACTCCAGAAACTTCTGTGGGATCTTTTGCCGCTTCGCAATATCTGCAATACGAATGGGCTCACCGCCCGGCTGTGTGGCCAGGTCGAAAATTGCTTGCAGTGCATACTCGGCCTTCACCGAGATCTTCATGAGTCGAATCCCCCCTAAACCTATAGACTATCTCGTATGCGCCGTCGCGACTTATTGAATCTCTTACCCTTCTCACTTCTTGGAGCCAGTCCCGTCAAGATTACCGGCTTGGACACACACCTTTGCCGTATGGATGGTCGCGACTATTTATTCGTTGAAGTCCACACCGACGCAGGCATCACTGGCCTGGGCGAAGCCTCCCTGCCTTCCCGCGTCAAGATTACCGAAGAGGCCGTACGCTGGCTGGAACCGAGACTCAAGGGCCTCGACCCCGCCGGTGTCGAAGCCCACTGGAATCGTCTCTACTATCAGGAAAACCGCTGGCGCGACGGCAGCGTCCTCATGACGGCCCTCAGCGCCATCGACATCGCCCTCTGGGATATCGAAGGCAAGCGTCTCGGTGTCCCCATCTGGCGACTGCTCGGCGGATCGAATGCCAAACCCATGCGGGTCTACTGGAGCCACTGGAGCGCACAACTCAAACAGCGCACTCCACAAGCCCTCGCCGATCTCGCCGTTCAAACCGTTGCAGATGGCTGGACCGCCGTCAAGTGGGTGATCCCTCGCGCAGACACCGAACAGGCACGCCTCCGCCAGGTCGTCTCTGAAATTGAGGCAATCCGCAAAGCCGTCGGCATGTCGCTCGACATCTGCCTCGAAATGTACGAAACCTATTCGATGCGCTCCGCCCTCGATCTCGCCCGAGCCGTCGCGCCGCTCAAGGTGATGTTCATTGAAGAGCCCGTCTGGCGCGAGAGTAATCCCGCCCTCGGCGCAGTCGCCGCTCACAGCCCTGTCCCGCTAGCTGGCGGAGAAGGCCTGCTGAACCGTTGGCAATTTCGCGATCTCCTCGAAGCCCGCGGTGCAATGATCATTCAGCCCGACATCATCCACTGCGGTGGCATCACCGAGATCCGCAAAATCGCCGCGCTCGGCGAGGTCTACGGCGTCGAAATTGCGCCCCACATGTGGTATGGCCCCATCGCCCACATGGCCAGCGTCCAGTCCATGTCTGGCATCCGCAGCTTCCTGATGAACGAATGGGATGGCGCAAACATGCGCCGCCTTCACGATCTTTCTGGCGGCACCCTCCCGCTCGTCGTAAACGGCGCAGTCCAACTCCCTGACACGCCCGGTCTCGGCATCAAAATGGATTTTGGAGACTGGAAGAAGCGCTTCCCGTACAATTGATAGAAGTGCTCTCGATCGACGAACAGCTGTTTTATCTGCGCAAAGGTTTTGCCGAAATCATCCGTGAAGAAGATTTACGGGAGCGGCTCTTGTTGGCCCAGAGCGAAGGCCGCCCCCTCCGCGTTAAAGCCGGCTTTGATCCAACCGCTCCAGACCTCCATCTCGGCCACACGGTATTGCTCCGCAAGATGAAGCACTTTCAGGATCTCGGCCACACCGTCATCTTCCTGATTGGCGACATGACCGGCCTCATCGGCGACCCTACCGGCCGCAATGCAATGCGTCCTCCCTTGACCCGCGATGAACTGAATCGCAACGCCGAAACCTACAAGGCCCAGGTCTTCAAACTTCTCGACCCCGAAAAGACCGAACTCCGCTTCAACAGCGAATGGCTCGAAAATCTCCGCTACGAAGACATCGTAAGACTCACCTCCCACTACACCGTGGCGCGCTTGCTCGAACGCGATGATTTCTCCAAGCGCTACAAAGACGGCATCCCGATCAGCGTGCATGAGCTCCTCTACCCGCTCACCCAGGCCTATGATTCTGTCGCCCTCAAGTGCGACGTTGAACTCGGCGGCACCGACCAAAAATTCAACCTGCTTGTCGGCCGCGCGATCCAGCAGGATTATGGCCAGTTGCCGCAAATCGTGGCGACGGTACCGCTTCTCGAAGGCCTCGACGGCGTCGAAAAGATGTCGAAGTCCAAGGGCAATTATGTCGGCATCACAGAGCCCCCTACCGACATGTTCCGCAAGCTGATGAACATGCCCGACGCTCTGGTGCCGCGCTACTTCGAGTTACTCACAGACCTTCCCCTTTCCGACATTGCCAAGCTCGATCCGCTCACGTCCAAGAAGGATCTCGCCTGGCGTATCGTCAAAGATTTCCACGGTGAAGATGCTGCGGCGCGCGTCGTCGAAAATTGGGGCAGTGTCCCCGAACCTGAAAATCATGCCGAAGCCAACGACCCCAGAATGAATCGCATCCTTGTGGCCGCAGGCCTCGCGCACAGCGTCGGCGATGCCGACCGTCTGATCAAGAGTGGCGCGGTAAAAGCCGGCAATTCCGTAACGCTCGAGGCGGTCACCAACCCCGCGCAACGCATGGACAGCGGTGAATTTGTGGTGCGTGTTGGCAAGCGCTATCGCTGGATTCGTTTGACGGTGCCAGCCTGAGGAAACACGGCTAAGGGAACATTATGGCGATCATTCGACGCAACATTGACTGGAAACTGAAATCTCGTACCCTGCGCCTCGGCCAGCGAACCTTTATCATCGCGCCCCTCGCCATTTCTCCGAGTGGCGAAGGCCCCAAATCGATGGATCCCGATCGCATCTTCGCTCAGGCAATGGCTCTCGACGAACTCGGTGCCGACGTCATCGACCTCGGTGCAGAACCAACCCGCCCTGGCGACAAACCCCTCTCTGTGGAAGAGGAACTGCATCGACTCCTGCCAGTTCTCAAGCGTCTCAAAAACAAACTCAACGCCCCCCTCTGCGTCAGCACCTACAAGGCCGCTGTCGCCGAAGAGGTCTTGAAGCTAGGCGTCGAAATCATCAACGACCCCAGCGGCCTAACTTGGGAGCCGATCCTCGCCAAGACGGTCATGATGCATGACGCCGGCCTGATCCTCAACCACATGCGTGGCCGCCCCGACGCCTGGGGCAAACTACCTCCAGCAAAAGACGTTGTTGGTGTGATCGCAAAAGACCTCGACGCCGCAGTACACCGCGCCCTCCGTGCAGGCATCGAGAAGTTCAGACTCGTAATCGATCCCGGTCTCAGCTTTGGAAAACGCAAAGAACAAAACTACGAGATCCTCGGTCGCCTCGGCATCCTCGGTGGCATTGGTGTCCCGGTCATGGTCGGCCCCACCAAGAAACTTCTGGTCACCACCGCTAACGACCGTGAACTCGAATTCGCCGGCGCAGCAGGCGTCACCGCCGCAGTTCTAAACGGCGCATACCTCGTTCGCGTCCACGACCTCGAAGCTATGAAGCCCGTCATCGCTGTCGCCGATGCCATCCTGAATCAGTGGCGCACCGACCGCTAACAAACGACCGCTAACAAATCTTGCCTTCGCCGCTCATAGGCGATAGACTGACGGCACCTCTATGCTTCCCCGTCTAATAGCAATCTCCCTCCTTTTCACCAGTGCCCTCCTCGCCCAGGAGGTCCGCGCCAGCCTCTCCGGGCTCATTACCGACAAGACCACCGCTCCTGTCGTCGGCGCTGAGATCCTCATATCCAACACCGCGACCAACGCTTCCCTGCGTGCTGAGTCCAGTTCCACGGGCAACTATGTTTTGCCCTTCCTCCCTCCGGGTCGTTACACACTCACGATCCAGCAAAAGGGCTTCAAGAAATTCGTCCGTCAGAACATCGTTCTCCAGGCTCAGGACCGCGCTCGCGTCGACGTCGAGCTCGAAATCGGCGAACTCTCCCAAAGCGTTACCGTCTCCGATTCGGTCTCTCTTCTCGAAACAGAATCCGCTTCCCGCTCCCAGGTCATTGCCAACGAACTCATTCAAAACGTCCCCACGCAGGGCCGCAATCCCTTCCAGATCGCCTGGTCGGCAGCCGGCGTAATCAAGACCGGCGACTGGCGCTACCTCCGCTCCTTCGACATCAGCGGCACTACCGGCATCTCTATCAATGGAGGCAAGAACCGCGAAAACGAAGTCCTCCTCGACGGCATCTCCAATGTCCGTGGCGACCGCACCGTGATCCACGTCCCCACCATGGAAACCGTCCAGGAATTCAAAGTCCTCACCAATACTTACGACTCCCAATACGGCCGTACCGGCGGTGGCATCATCTCCATCGTCACCAAGTCGGGCGGCAATTTATTTCACGGCAATGCCTTTGAATATTTCCAGGCCGAAGAGCTCAACGCCAATCAAAGCGAACTCAATCGCACCGGCGTCAAGAAGCCGCCCATGAACATCAACGCCTTCGGCATCCAGGCCAGCGGCCCCGTTTGGATTCCTAAAGTCTTCGACGGTCGCAACAAACTCTTCTGGCTCGTCTCCTATGAAGGCATGCGCCAGCGCTCGGCAGACCCCGGCACCCTCACGGTCCCTCTCACTGCCTGGCGAGCTGGCGATTTCTCCACACTCTTCAATGCCCAGGGAGCCAACATCTCCATCTACGACCCGCTTACCACCGCAGCAGACGGCACTCGCCAGGCCTTTCCTGGCAATCGCATTCCCGCCAATCGCATTCACCCTGTCACCAGCGCAGCACTCAGCTACTACATTCAACCCACCTCTCCCGGCGATGGTCCCGCTCGCATCAACAAC
>JANXLY010000024.1 GCA_025354885.1 Acidobacteriota bacterium
GTTTCCCTTCAAACTCCAGTGGCTCGGTTGCCTCTACCAGCGCCCCGATCTGCTCCAGGCTCAGCGTTTCTCCAGCCTTCATACGGATGATCAATCCCCAGCATCCACCATCCCTCCTTCAGGCTCATTCTGTGTTAGAAACCGTCCGTTCTTCAGGCTCACTCTGTGTTAGACAAGACTCTGAGCACGATTGGGTATGGGCGGGATGTTAGTCTGAAGAAATGTGTTTTCCTTCGATTTTTGCAGCGCTTTTGATGGCGCAGACTCCTGCGCCGAAAACTGCGGCTGTTGCGCCCAAGACGGCTGCCCCTGTTAAGACTGCCGTTGCGGCCAAGACCGGCCCTGTGGCTGTCGTAAAGCCAGCTACGCCTGGAGTAGCCAAGCCTGCTGCCGGAGCGAGGCCCGCTGTGGCGCGACCGACGGTGGTGAAGCCCAAGCCAGTTGCTGTTGTGCTTACGACTGATGACGAGAAGACGATCTACGCCCTTGGCTTATCGATTTATCGGTCGCTGACGTCTTTCGATTTGTCTGCTGCCGAGATCGAACTGGTCAAGCGCGCGCTTACGGATGCCTCACTGAAACAACCGGCGGTGGAATTGAGCGAGTGGGGGCCGAAGCTGCAGGGACTTTCTACAGCAAGACAATCTCGCGCGGCTGAAAAGGAGAAGGTGGCGTCTGCTGCTTATCTCGCCAAGGCAGGGACGGAACTGGGTGGGTTGAAGACTGATTCCGGTCTGATTTACAAGGAAGTTTCGGCTGGAAGTGGCGAGTCGCCCAAGGCTAGCGATACGGTAAAGGTGCATTACCGGGGAACACTGATAGATGGTACGGAATTTGATAGTTCGTACAAGCGCAATGAGCCGGCACAGTTTCCGCTTGGAAATGTGATTCCCTGCTGGACTGAAGGCGTGCAGAAGATGAAGGTTGGCGGCAAGGCCAAGCTGGTTTGTCCGTCGGCGCTGGCTTATGGTGACAGCGGACGGCCGTCGATTCCGGGTGGGGCGACGCTGCTGTTTGATATTGAATTGCTCGAGATCGTTGCAGCGAAGTAGGCCGCGAAGTAGGCCGCGACGCGGGCAAGATGGCTTAGCGCGAGAAGCAGAAGGCCGAACAGAGCGGCCACGACTCCGGGGAGGAAGCCGCTGGGGCTGTAACTCCATTCCACCTGATGGCTGCCTTTAGGGACGACAACGCCGCGCAGGGCGTTAAAGACTGTGAGCTTCTTTGCGGGCTGACCGTCGATGCGGACGCTCCAGCCAGGATCGTCTGAATCCGCGAGTACGAGCAGGGACTGGCAGTTGGCGTGAGCGCGGATACGGACTGCGCCGGGGTCGTGGCGGAGGATGAGCGCTTCGCCGGCGGGGCAAGTTTCGAGACCCGCGATTGCGGTTTGTGTGAGGGCGACCTGACGGAGGTCTAGCGTATCTGTTTCGAGATTTGTTGTCAGAACTTGCGGGTTGTTGTAGGTGAGGGTTGCGCTGCTGAGCCAAGTGCGTGGGAAGGGAGCGAGGGGATATTCCCAGACCTTGATGCCGTGTTCGCCTTCAAAGAGAATCTTTGAGCCTTCGGCACGCGTCGTTGGTCCAACGTGATAGCCGATCCCGACGAGTTGTCTGGCGCGAGGACTAAACCAATCGACTTCGGCGTGTGACTTTGCGAGACTGGCGAGGTAGCCGCCCATTACATCGACTCCGTGCCAATCGCCGAAATTGAAGGGGATGGCTTGGTCGTCGAGAGTAATGCGGACGGGTGCGGGGAGTGTAGTGAGGAATTCACGCACATCCATGTGGCGCGACAAGGGAGTGAGTAAGTCGTGCGAGTTTTTGTCGAAGCGATTCTCCATGTTGAAGTACGACATGTTGGAGGCTTCGATCAGAATTGCGCAGAGGAGAAGCGGATAGAGATGACGTTGAGCGATCTTGCCATGACGGACGGCGTGATAGGCGAAGCCGACCAGCAGGCTGACGAAGGCGACAGCAAACCAGCGTTGCTCGAGCTGGCTCTGATCGCCGGGGAAGAGTTTTGCTGCCGAGAACAATGCGATGACTGTGCCGGCGAAGATCCAGTGGAGGCGTGCCGAGATGGGGTGTGACGGGGTGTGGCGGTGCGCTTCCATTCCGAGTGCGGCGAGCAGGGAGAACGAGAGGGTGAAGATCGCGCCGGCCATAGAGGGGCTGCGGGCTTTTTCGATCATGGGGAGCAGGCTGTAGAGGATTGGCTCGAGGCCGCCGAAGCGACCGATGCCGTAGAGTAGTGCGGCGATGCCGAGGCCGGTGAAGAGTTTTACTTCGAGACGGGACCACTGGGTGCGGATGGCCCAGATGGCGAGGGTGAGGGCCGTTGCGCCGAGGAAGAGGCTGGTGTGTGTTTCAGCGCCCGGCAGCAGAATTGAGAGGAGCGAAGCAGGGAGGTTGGCGTATTGTTCGTGGACAAAGTAAGCGACGTTGTCCTGCCAGCCAACAGGTTTTTCCATGCCGACCCAACGGACGGCTAGTTTGCCGTATGCGAGGCCCGGGAGCAGTTGGGGTGCGGCGATCAGGCCTGCGATGAGGAAGGTGGCGATGGCGGGATAGATGCGCAGAGCAATGGCTGCGGCGGCGACGCTGATGCTGACGAAGATGGGGATTTGATGGTGTCCGCTGAGCCAGGCGAGTCCGAGAAAGAAGCCGGCCCAGGATGCGGAGCGGATGGGGTTATCCGATGTTCTTGCGGCGAGGAGGAAGCGGAAAACGAGGGGTGCCCAGATGAGGCCGCTGATCATTTGAGGCCAGTCGTTGGAGCCGAGGAAACCGAAGAGAGCGAAGCAGAGGCCACCGCAGACGGCGGGGAGTCTGGATGCGCCGAGCGAGCGGGCGAGCCAGTAAAGATTGAGAGCGGCGATGTAGTGGAGGAGGAAGAACCACCAGTGGAGGGTGCCTTGGCGGAGCCAGCCGCGACGCAGGGGTGCAGCGAAGAGCAGCCAGTTGAGAGGGTTGACTACGCCGGGCTGGCCTTGGCCGAGGAGATTCTGGCCGGCCCATTCGTAAGGGCTCCAAAGGGGGAAGCGGCCGTGGTGCCATTCGCCGGCCTGGAATTGAAGCCAGGGGAGGATCTGGCTGGTGAGGTCGTGGCCGTTTAGCCAAGAATATTGGTCTGTGAGGAGGATGCGCCAGAAGCCGAGCACGAGGAGGCCGAAGAGCAGGAAGGGACCTGCACAACGGTTGGCTAGAGCCAGCAGTGGTTGAAAAGCACCAGGCAGGGACATCGTGCGGGGGCGGGGCGCAGTCACAAAGGCTAGTATCTCCAACGAGTTAGGTGTTTGGCAAAGGAAATGTAAAGAGAATTAGCGAAAGGAAGTACGCTATGCGACGCTTACTCTTCACTATCGGGACACTGATGGGCTGTTTGATGATGGCTCAGGGACAACAGGATGATGACTCTGCGCGGGGTGTTGCGCGTGTGAGCGCGATTGCCGGGGAGGTCTCGGTGAAACGCGGGGATAGCGGCGACAACGTTGCTGCGACGCTGAATGCGCCACTGGTAGCGCAGGATCGTTTGTTGACGGGGACTGGTTCGCG
Organism: Acidobacteriota bacterium; assembly: GCA_025354885.1. Taxonomy (GTDB): domain Bacteria; phylum Acidobacteriota; class Terriglobia; order Bryobacterales; family Bryobacteraceae; genus Bryobacter. Next base: position 3,558 of record JANXLY010000024.1, read on the forward strand.
GGCGGAATTGCAGTTTGATTTTGCAAACGTGGTTCGACTGGCCGCGAATACGGAAGTGCGGCTGGCTGAGTTGCAGGCGCAGCGCTTTCAATTGAATGTCGCATTGGGTCTGGTGACCTTCAGGGTGTTGCAGAATTCACAGGCGGAAGTGGATATCAATACGCCGGTGGCGAGCATTCGTCCCATGCGTAAGGGTGAATACCGCATCCAGGTGTTGGAGGACGGTTCGACGGAAGTGACGGTGCGAGAAGGTGAAGTGGACCTTTATACGCCACAGGGTTCGCGCCGGATTAGTGGCGGGAAGACGGTAACGATCCGCAATACGAATGGCGGGGAGCCGAGTTTTCAGACTTCAAATGCAGTGCCCCTGGATGGCTGGGACCAATGGAATCGCAGTCGTGATCAGGAGTTGACTTCTTCGCGGAGCCAGCAATATCTGCCGCAGGGTGTTTATGGCGGTGAGCAACTGGACAGTTATGGCGACTGGGTAGATACTGCGCCTTATGGACGGGTATGGCGGCCGCGCGTGGATTCTGGCTGGGCTCCTTACCGTGTGGGTCGATGGTCCTGGCTGGACTGGTATGGGTGGAGCTGGGTGAGTTATGACCCCTGGGGCTGGGCACCTTATCACTACGGACGCTGGTTCAATAATGCCGGCAGCTGGTGCTGGTGGCCCGGAGCTGGTGGTTCACGGCATTACTGGTCGCCTGCGCTAGTCGGGTTTGTCGGATTCGGCCGTGGTGGTGGAATCGGATTTGGCTGGGGCAATGTGGGCTGGATTCCGCTTGCTCCTTTTGAGACCCACAACCGATGGTGGGGGCGTGGTTACTACGGGAACCGTGGCTACAACAACACGACGATTATCAACAACATCAACGTGACCAATAACTATCGCAATGCGAGGGTGAATGGTGGTGTGAGTTATGTAGAAGCTGGCAATTTCAATCGCGGGATCTCACGGCAGAATGGCAACGATGGCGGATACCGTTCGGCCAGGATCAGTGATTTGCAGAATGCGAGCGAGTTTCGCGGTCCGGTAGGGATTGCTCCTGGACGCGAGAGTGTTGGATTTGCGAATCATGACGGCGTGCGAGGCGGCGGCGTGTCGCTTGCTACTCGCGAGGACCAGCGGTTTACTTCGCGACGCGAGTCAGCGCAAGTGGAACGGGTTCCGTTTGAGCAGCAACGGCAGAATGTGGAACAGATGGCGCGTGGTTCCGGAATGGTTCGCAGTGAAGACGGCGTTCGTGGTGGTAATGGAAATGACGGTTGGCGCCGGGTTGGCGAGCGCGAAGCTGGAGTGCGCGGCAATGATGGATTTGTGCAGCGCGACTCTGGAGTGCGAGACTCTGGAGTGCGTGGCGGCGCGAGTGCGCCAGCTGGAGTGCGCGGCAATGATTCGAGTAATCGCAGTGGATGGCAGCGCTTTGGAGAGACCGATGTGAACACTGGAGTGCGCGGTGGCAGCCGTTCCAACGACGGCTATGTGCAGCGCGATAGCAGTGTTCGCGGCAATGATTCGAACAACGGTGATGGTGGAGCACGATCACGTGGTTTCGGATCTGTGGATGTGAGTCCACGCATTGTGGAGCGAGGCGCTTCGCGGCCGGATGGGAATTCGGGTGGTGGATACATCAGCCCACGCGTGGAACGGCAGAGTCAGAGATCCAATGATTCTTACGGCGGTGGTCGCAGTGGTGGTTCGAATTCCGGCTGGGGTGGTTTTGGAGGTGTTCGTGGCTCAGCCCCGGACAACAATAGTTCGCCCCGGATGCAGCAGTCGGCTCCACGTAGCAGCCCCGAGGGTGGTGGCTATGGTCGTGGTGGAGGCGGATCGTCTCCGCAGATGAGTGCACCTTCTGGAGGTGGAAGTCGTGGTGGTGGTGCACCTTCTGGTGGCGGAGGCGGTGGTGGCGGAAGTCGCGGTGGTGGAGCAGCACCCAATAGTGGCGGTGGTGGCGGTGGTGGCGGTGGTGGTCGCGGTGGCCGCGGCGGCAACCAGTAAGCGCACACGGAAAAATTTCTCGAGTTCAGGATCTTCGATCAGACCTGTGCTCTCCTCAATACCCGCCGGAGAGGCCTCACTCTTCCGGCGGGATTTTTTGTCTAGTTGAGCGACTAAGGAACGGGGCGCGACAGGTCCTGCCACTCCACATGCACTCCCGTGCAACGCGGGTGGACCGTGCCGGTCCCCGGGTAAGGCGGAATCGAATGAAACGATGCGCGGACCGCCAAAATCCGGGCAAACTCGATTCCGCCGAGCGGAAGAAGGAACGGGGCGCGGCAGGTCCTGTCACTCCGCGTGCACCACCGTGCAATGCGGGTGGACCGTGCCGGTCCCCGGGTAAAGCGGAATCAATTCGAAGCGATGGCCGGACCGCAAAATCCGGGAATCATTGATTCCGCCAAGCTAAAAAGAAAGCCGCCAGGCTGCGCCAGATTCTGTGACACAAGATCATGCATCTTGTGCAAATCGCGGCGGAGCGCATCCCGCAGGATGAGTATCAGGCGGCTTTGTCGGCCTCGATCAGCGGGAACGGGACAGGGCGTCTCGTTTGCTGCGCGAAGGGCCGTGGGTTGACGGGGAAGGGAAGCACCTTGCGAGTCTCGTCTCCATTGAGGAGCGCGTTGGACTCGGGGTTGCGTTCCGGGTTCCCGGTCAAGACCAGAGAACGGCTGACGGGCCGTCCGATGTAGAGTTCGAGTGCTGCAACGACTTCGATTTCGAAGAGCGGAGAGAGGTAGGACAAGTCCTCTGTGCGGCGAAAAACTTCATTGAGTGCGACGCGTGTTTCATAGCGGGCAGTGTCGAGTTGTCGATTGCTTGGCTTTAAGCCGATCAGCGGCACCCAGGCGTGGACGATGCGAGATTCGCGAGTGAGCAGATCGTAGAAGAGGCGGCCATTTTTTTCGATTTCACTGACGAACCAGGTGGTGTGGGCCGGGTTGTAATAATCGGCCAGATCGTGGCGGCCGTGGATGCGCAAGAGGCCTGAGGCACTCGAAAGAACATCGGGCATGTCGGAGCGGATACTGCGGTCGATGGCGGCATTGGACCAATCGTCGAGGAGGTCGTAAGCATAAGCATCCTTTGCTCTGGGGTAAAAGGGTTTGCAGGCAAGATAGGCGAGTAACTGAGCGGACTTGGCAGTGTCTTCGAGGTTTGCTGTATTGGCGAGCCAGTGCAATTGCAACCAACAACGCAGCGTCTTCTGGAGTTGAATGGAGACCCGAACCGCGGCCTTCATAAAGCCAGCCTCAGTAGTGGCGGGGACGGCAGTCCAGACTTCTTCCACGTTGCCGCTATGGGTCACGGCGAGATCGACCTGAATGCGGTTGGCTAGAACCGCCTGATCGAGGCCGGTCCTGTACTGGTGCAACAGCGGCGTGAGCACCGAGGTCAAGGACAGCGCATCAAGCGCAATCGAGTGTTTGAATGGATCGAGTTTCATCACGACCTGAAGCTACCAAATCGAAGTTCGAAAACGAGCCGCGCGGTGGCCGCAAGCCTGGGGGATGACAGGCTCTAAGCGATTGATAAATAGAAGGATAAAAGTATTTTTAGTTTTTTTACAATTCTTGTGAACGCCTTTTTCGAGCTCTGTGAAAGCGTGGTTGATTCTGTTGCAAACGGAAATTGTGGAATTCAATTATGATGAAGACTTCATGGAGTGTGCTGGATGAAGCAATTCGGATCTGGGCGAATGCTCTTGTTGGTGGCATTTCTTTCGGCCACAGCCTGGGGGCAAGTGGATTTTATAAGGGAAGTGCAGCCGATCTTGCGCAAGAATTGTTACGGCTGCCACGGGCCTGCGCTGCAGCAGAGTGGATTGCGATTGGACGACGCCGTGGCGGCGCTGAAGGGCGGCTATAGCGGGGCGGCGATCCTGCCTGGGGACAGTGCTGGCAGTCCGCTGATGCAACGGGTCCTGGCGGCGAAGGGGTTTCCTGCAATGCCTCCGGGGGGGAAGCAGTTGAAGGCGGAAGAAGTAGCGACGTTAAAGCTTTGGATCGATGCGGGGGCGGTGTTTCCGAGTGGGTTGAAAAGCGTAAGCGCGGTGCAACGTGTGCAGAGTAAGCATTGGGCGTTTCAGCCCGTGAAGCGGCCAGAGTTGCCGGTGATTGCAGGCGGGCGCAACGAGATCGATAAGTTCGTATTGACGCGTCTGGCGAAAGAGAAGATTGCGCCTGCGCCTGAGGCGGAAAAGCGGGTGTTGTTGCGGCGGCTGAGTCTCGATTTGACGGGGCTGCCACCAACTGCTGAGGAGACGGAAAACTATCTGGCGGATGCCCGACCCGACGCCTATGAGCAGCAGGTGGAGCGCCTGCTTGCTTCGCCACATTACGGCGAGAAATGGGCGCGGCACTGGCTGGATCAGGCGCGATATGCGGATTCTGATGGATACGAGAAGGACTGGATTCGTCCCTGGGCCTGGCGGTGGCG
>JANXLY010000033.1 GCA_025354885.1 Acidobacteriota bacterium
CCCCGGATCGCTTCGATCGCTACCCGGGCTTTGAAATTCGGACTGTACTTTTTTCTCGTCGTCGTCATCGACCTCTCCTTGGTTTTTGACTTCGTCGAATCTTAGCTTATTGCCTGGTCTGAATTCCTGGGACCACTATAATTTTGGCTCACGGAAGACCACACCAGTGCTGCTTGCAACGGGAGACATTGACCATAACTTTCACACCGTCTCCGCCCCATCTTGTTGAGGCTCGCCTCAGCTAAGCCTTTCGTCACCACTGGTTCGTATGAAGAACGAATTTTACGAATTTACAAAGTACTAAGTCTGGGGGAGTTCGTCATGCTGAGGATCAATCCCAACTTGCTCATACCTTCAGGCTCATCTTGTGTGAGAATCGCCCTTTCCTTCAGGCTCATTTTGTATGAGACAAATCTAATTCTTGACATCGTAACGGAATCAACTTAAACTAAACCCGGGTTTTAGCCATTGTGATCAGTCTGCGGATGATTCAGAACTATGTTAGTTCTTTTGCTCCTGGATTTTTTGCCTTGTCAACCCCATCTTTCAAGGAGACTCTCATGTGTGCTCGCAGTATTTCCATCCATCTAAAACTTAACAGCGTTGCGGAGTTCATCGGTCTGATCGCCACGCAAGGAAAAGGGAGAATCGGCATGACAAAACAAAACACTCTCACTTGCCTGCTGGCTTTATCTTTCATGGCAGCCCATGGCCAATATGCGCTCGCCCAAACAGCGAGACCCTCAATCTTGCAACTTGATGAAGTAAACCTTGTCAACTACAGCCTGGACATCGGCGATGTGACGAAGGCGGCAACCAGTTCGGCGATTACTCCTGCTGCGATACAACCCACCTTTCAAAAGGGTACCGGCATCGGGGACATTGTCGCCGTGAACGGCCAGGCCGTTAAGGGCACTCACATTATCACGTATACACGGATTAACTCCACGCCAATAGTCACCCCAGGACAGGCCATCGCGGATGTGACAAGGGGCACTGTGATCTTTCATTTTGTTGAAATTCAGGGAGCCGACGGCACTGCGATCGGCACGATCACAGGCCAGGGATTTTCAAGAGGCGAGCCCCCTCCCGGCTCATCGGCGGCGGTAACTACATCGAATGCGGTCATCACCGGAGGGACTGGGGCCTTTGCGGGAGCGAGGGGGTTTTTAGGAACCACAAACCCACAGACGTCTGTCCCGAACAGGTCAGCGTCATTCGTTGAGGACCCTGCTTATCGCCGCGTGAACGGAGGAGGCACAGCTCGGTACATTTTCACTCTTTATCCATACGAAAGCCCTCAAATAATAGCAATCGCCCATGCTGACTACAGTCTCGTATCGGCCGCGAAGCCGACCATAGCAGGGGAGACTCTGATTATGATTGCGACGGGGCTCGGACCCACGCGCCCAGGCGTAGAGGTCGGTCAAAACTTTCCGTCCTCTCTCCTTGCCGCAGTGAATTCGCCAATTGCTGTGACAGTCAACGGAACAGCGGCTCCAGTGCTTGGTGCTGTCGGTTATCCAGGATCCACGGATCGCTACCAAGTGAATTTTCAGGTACCTTCGGGTCTAAAGGGAATGGCCCAGGTTCAGGTAAGCGCCGCGTGGATGACGGGACCGGCATGGACGATCAACGTGCAGTAACGACTGCGCCAAAACCAAGTGTTTGTGGCAGGTTTGGGCGTGAATATGGGTGCGAACTGATATCCGCGAATGGCGGAAGTCTGGCGATCAGGGGTTTTGGCTAAGTGGTCGCCAAGTGGCAGGTTGCCCCACCAATCCGTCCACATCGTCGCGTTCAACCGCGAACAGCAACAATCCACCGACAAAAATCGCGCCCGCCTCAGCAACCCACTTCTTTTCCGCTATGCTTGGGAAGGAGCGTGCGTTGGCTGCTTGGCGGATCCTCAAAATTTGATCCAACAGTCAAAGTCATCGGGATTTTAACTCGTTTTCAACGCCGGTGAGCAAGATCGGCCATCCTCGGGTGGCGTCGGATAAGCCTAATGGCGTGCGGTGGATCCCACCCTAGCTTAAGCAAGGGTCAATGACGGGGATTCGTACGTCAACGTACGCTCTATTACTCTTTTCAGTCCTGCAATGAATCTTCTTTTTATCGGCGATATCTACTCCTCTGTTGGTCGTAACATGGTCGCCGCCAACCTCTCGGAGTTGCAGGCCACTTACGGAGTGCAACTCACCATAGCCAACGCTGAAAACTCGGCTGGCGGCTTTGGCGTCACCCCCCAGATCGCTGACGAACTTCTCGAATTGGGCGTCGATGCGATCACCACGGGCAACCATGTCTGGGACAAACGCGATTTCTACGAATACCTCGACCGCAGCCCGCGCGTCACCCGTCCCGCCAATTACCCCGAAGAACTCCCCGGCAAGGGCCTCATCTACGTCGAAGCCCGTAATGGAGTCAAGGTAGCCATCCTCAACATCCAGGGTCGAGCCTTAATGACTCCTCTCGATTGCCCTTTCCGCAAAGCCGACGACCTCGTCTCACAGATCCCTGCTTCGATCAAAGTCCGCTTCCTCGATTTCCACGCCGAACTCACGAGCGAAAAGGTCGCCATGGGCTGGCATCTCGATGGCCGTGTTTCCGCAGTGATCGGCACTCACACTCATATCCCCACCGCCGACACTCGCATTCTCGCCGGCGGTACTGCTTATCAGACCGACTGCGGAATGACCGGCCCTTATGATGGCGTCATCGGTGCCGACAAAGAACTCGTTCTCAAAAAATTCCTCACTTCGCTTCCTGTTCGCCTCGAAGCTGCGAAAAAAGGCGGCGAACTCCACGCTGTCCTCATCGAAATCGATGAAAACACAGGCCATGCACTCAAAATTCAACGAGTAGTACGCCCTGTTCGCGATTAGCCTAAGGCTTTAATCTTAAGTACCCTCAAGTTTCAACCAGTACCCGACGATACCCATTTGAACCGACTTTTCGATTCTTATGAAGAGATTCCTCACATCGTCGCTCTGGACTTGGGTCATCATCCTTCTGGCCTTGCTCTGTCTGCTTGCTGGTAACCAGCAGATCCATACCGTACAAGATCACCAGGCGCGTCTCGAGCAGTGCACCACCCTTGCTAACGCCTTCAATCGGCTCGAAGAAGGTCTCTGGAATCTCGAAGCAGTTGTAGCAGTGCGCAAACAGGATTCCTCGCTGGAAGTCCAGCAGCGCATGATGCAAGATCTGTCCGGCCTCAAACTAGCCGTAGAGCAGGCCAAAAAACTGCCGGCTATGCATACCGAAACGCAAGGCTCTCTCATCCGGCTTGAGACGGTTCTCATTCTTATCGAACGCAATCTCGCTGCGGATGCAAGTGATCTTCAGGCCACCGATAGCAACATGCGACGCGCCCTCCAGGAAGTCCGTGGTGCCTCCGCTCGTCTCTGGCAGCAGTACCGCGAAATTGCTGTCGAAATCACCGATCGCTGGCAGGAAGTAAATCTGCTCGTGCTCGCCTCCTGTCTCCTCGCTGCCTTTCTAGCCTTCCTCCTCCGCGCCTATCATCGCGACCTCATGAGCCGCAAAGAAGCCGAGCGCGCCCTTCGTGAGAGTGAAGATCGCTACCGCCGCCTCGTCGAGGTAAGTCCAGACGCGATCCTGGTCCATCGCGACGGCAAGCTCCTTTTTGTGAATAGCACTGCTGTCTCGATGCTCGGCGCAGAATCCGCTCAGGCTCTTCTTGGCTCCGATATCGCAAACCTTGCCGCCGCTGGCGAAGACGCCGCCAAAGACTGGGGGCAGATCCGCCATGAAAACGGTGACGTCAGACCCAGCCACCACCGCATTGCAAGACCCGACGGAAAGACGATCGACGTCGAAGTCGTGGCCACCGAATTTGCCTACCAGGACTACCCTGCCGTTCAAATGGTTGTCCGCGACATTACCGAACTCCGACAGCAATCTGAAGCCCTCGCCGCCAGCGAAAAACGTTTCCGCTCCCTGTTCGAAAACGTTTCTGAAGGCGTCTACCGCTCAAGCGAAGATGGCCGCATCCTCGAAGCAAACCCGGCACTCGTCTCCATGCTCGGCTACTCGTCAATCGAAGAACTGCGTCTCTCTTCCCTCGACACCGACATCTACCCCGATCCCGCAGATCGCGATCACGCCGTAAAGCAGCTACTCACACATCGACTCCTGAATAACTTCGAACTCCGCTTGCGCCGCAAAGACGGCACAATCCTCACTGTTCTCGAAAATGCCCGCGTCGTCGCCGGCCCCGATGGTACTATCGATTCCTTTGAGGGCACCCTTACTGATGTTTCTCAAATGAAGCAGGTCGAAGCCGCTCTGGTTGAGGCACGCGATCAGGCCATACACGTCTCCAGACTCAAAAGCGAATTCCTCGCCAATGTGAGTCACGAAATTCGCACTCCGATGAACGGCATCATCGGCATGACGGAACTCCTCATCGGCACTGCCCTTACTTCGGAGCAGAGCGAATACGCTGATGCCGTCGGACGTAGCGCTCAGTATCTGATGAACATCATCAACGACATCCTGGACTTCTCAAAGATTGAAGCCGGTCGCGTGGAACTCGAGCAGATCGAATTCGACTTGCGCGAAAGCGTCGAAGATGTAATCGAACTTCTGGCCGAACAGGCTCAGGAAAAAAATCTGGTGCTCGCTGCCACGATCGATCCGGAACTTCCTGCCACCTTCCGTGGCGATCCTTATCGCTTGCAGCAGGTTCTCACCAATCTCGTGGGCAACGCAATCAAATTCACTCCTTCAGGTGAAGTGGTCGTTCGTGTCCGCCGCAATGCCAGTAGCGACGGCCGCTGTGACGTTGCCGTTGAAGTTCTTGACTCAGGCATTGGCATTTCTACCGAATTGAAATCCCGCTTGTTTCAGCCCTTTACCCAGGGTGATGGCTCGACCACGCGCCGCTTCGGCGGCACCGGGTTGGGGTTGGCGATCAGCCGACAACTCGTGGAGCTGATGGGGGGGCAGATTGGAGCAGAGGTGAGGTCCGGAGGGGGCTCACGTTTCTGGTTCGATGTCCCCTTAACCATCGTTGCCGAACACCCGGCAATTCTGATCACAAGTAGCGGCTGGAACGAGCCTCGCAGGGCGCTGCTCTCGATTTCTCAAAAGGATCGTCTCGAGACGACTCTCGCCGTGCTCCAAAGTCTCGGATTTTCAACCACCGTCGCTAGTACAGGCCAGGAATTGATCCTCCTCGCAGGCGATGCAATTCTCCAGTGCGAACCCTTCCACCTCATGCTTGTTCCCAACGATCTGCCTGACATGAATTCAATTCAGCTCGCCAGCCATCTGAAACTTGTAGGTGTTCTGCCCGAACAATCCCTGGCACGTTTTGTTTCCATGCGCGATCGTGCCTCTGAGCGCGAGAACGATCCACTCTTCGCCGCCACAATTTCCGACCCGTCACGCCGGCGCACTCTCATCGAAACGATCGAAGGCATTATGAGTGGCGCTCATATGAGCCAGTCTCTCCAGGAACTCAAGCAGCAGTTGGAGACTCCGCGACCCGCACGCACGGAATCGCGCTCCCGCCTCTTGATCGCCGAAGACAATGCGATCAATCAACGCGTCGCCAAGCGCATGCTCGAAAAGCTCGGCCTCGAGGCCGACATCGTCGACAACGGCGCAAATGCCGTCGCTGCCCTCAGAGAAATCGCCTATCCTCTAGTCCTCATGGATTGCCAGATGCCAGAAATGGATGGCTTCCAGGCCACCACCGAAATCCGCCTCTGGGAATCAGAACAGGGCCTCTCCCGCACTCCTATCGTCGCCATGACTGCCCATGCCATGCCAGGAGATCGCGAACGCTGCCTCGAAGTCGGCATGGATGATTACCTCTCAAAACCGATCACCCTTGCCTCCCTCGAAGCCACACTCTCCCGCTGGATCGAGATGGATCGCGCCGAATCTGCAACACCAAAAGTGCTCACTGGCGCTGCTGGCAGCTAGTCCTTTGTTACCTTGGAAATGAATGCTCAATCCAACGATCTTCCGCGAATATGACATCCGTGGAATCGCCGACCGCGACCTCCTCTCTCCCGATATAGAAACTCTTGGCCGTGCCATCGGTACTTACCTGATTCGCCGCTCCGGGCGCAAAGTCAATCTCGGACGCGACTGCCGCCTCTCCGGTCCCCGCCTCCACGCCGCCCTGCTCAAAGGCCTCCTGGCCGTCGGCTGCGAGGTGATCGACCTCGGCGTCGTTCCAACCCCGCTTCTCTACTATTCCGTATACAAGTTCGGCGCTGAAGGTGGCATCATGATCACCGGCTCCCACAACCCCTCTGACTACAACGGCTTCAAAATGATGGCAGGTAAAGCTGCTGTCTTCGGTCAGGACATTCAGGACATTTACCAGCTCATCGTCCATCAGGATTTCGAATCCGGCGAGGGCACTGTCCGCGACGCCGACGTCGCAACCCCCTACGTCGAAGAAATCCCCCAGGGCTTCAACTTCGCCCGCCGCATCAAAGTCGTCTTCGATGCCGGCAACGGCACCGCCGGCCCCACTCTCCACCGCCTCCTCGAACATCTCAACGTCGAACCCATCGAGATGTTCTTCGAAATGGACGGCCATTTCCCCAACCATCATCCCGACCCCACCGTCGAACACAATCTCGAAATGCTCAAGACCGCCGTCAAAGACCACAAAGCCGACCTCGGCATTGCCTTCGATGGCGACTCAGACCGCATCGGTGCCATCGACGAAAATGGCGACGTCGTCTGGGGCGATCAGTTGATGCTCATCTACGCTCGCGAGATCCTCACCCGCAAACCCGGTTCCACCTTCATCGGCGAGGTCAAGTGCTCGCAAATCATGTACGACACCATCGAAAAACTCGGCGGCAAAGCGATCATGTACAAAACCGGCCACTCCCTCATCAAGACCAAAATGAAGCAGGAACACGCCGAACTCGCTGGCGAAATGTCCGGCCACATTTTCTTCGCCGATCGTTACTATGGCTTCGATGATGCCCTCTATGCCGCCTGCCGTCTCATCGAAATCGTAGCAGCCTCCGGCAAGCCCCTCTCCTATCAGCTGGCAGGCCTCCCCAAGACAGTCACCACCCCTGAGATCCGCGTCGATTGGCCTGACGAAACCAAATTCGCAGTCGTTGCCAAAGTCACAGACTACTTCCGCAATTCCCACACTGTAAACGATGTCGATGGCGTCCGCGTCAAATTCGACCACGGCTGGGGTCTCCTCCGTGCCTCCAACACCCAACCGGTTCTGGTCATGCGCTTTGAAGCCGAAACTCCCGCACTCCTCGCCGAATACCAAGCCACCGTCGAAGCCGCCCTACAACTCGCCGCAAACGAATAAAACGTCTACTTCAGAATCGGCCGCAACGCCGCCTCAAACGCATCCGCCTGCCGCATATAGCCAAGGTCACTCGGATGCGAACTATCCACCGTCGCCTCGCCATCCGATCCCAGCAGATCCTCGCCCTTCAGATAATACAGTCCACCCACCTTCTGCTGTTTCAACGACTCATATGCCGCTTCAAAAGCTGCCCTGCTCTCCACATTCCGCTTGTGCTTCGATTCCACCAGAAAACTATCCTGATAGCTCCGGTCCTCTACCAGCAGAATCGGCGTATCCGGCCGCACTCGCCTCAACTCCTTCACCAGCGGTTCAGTCCGCTCCGCCACCTGCGCCGCCACAACATTCGGCAGACAATCAATCACATAAACCGCACTCTCGATCTCAGTCAATAACTTCGCCATCTCCATCTCCAGCCGCCCATTCCCGCCAAAGCCAAGATTGATCACCGGGCGATCCAACCTCCGACCGAGTATCGAAACATGCGCCATCCCGGGCCTCGAGGCCCCATGCGCATGCGTAATCGAAGTTCCATAAAAAGTAATCGGCAACTGCCTCCCCGCGGGCCTCGGCGTTGCAACTGCAATCTCTGCCCCCTCCGGCACACCAATCTCAAGCTCCAGAACAGAATTAAACAAAGGCAGATACACCACAAAATCACGCCACCCGGGCTTGATATCCGCAATCAGCACCGCCTCGCTCTTCGGAAATTTCGTAGGCCTTCCAATCCCCAGCCAGCGCATCTTCCCCGCATCATCCCGCGCATAGAGATCAAGCCCGCTCTGCGCCACCGCCGCCATCGTCACCGATTCCAGCTTCTCAATCCCCAGCGTCCACCGCCCATGAATCGCCGTCGTATTCGCCCGGAACCGCACTTCAATCCCCGCTGCATGCCGACTCAGATTCCACACCTCGGGCCTCACAAGAGCCTTCGCCTTCGCAGGCAATCGGTCATAAGGCGCTTCGGTGTCCTTCCACCCCTGACCCTCAACACTCAACGTGCGCGCATCGCGCCACTTGAGTTTCAGTTCAGGTTTGGTCTGTGCGGCAAGCGGCACCGCAATCGTTGAGGCAAGAAGACTTCTGCGTGTAAGCATCAGCCTTCCACAATATCAATCCGCAGCACTAAAAAAAGCGCGGGCGCTGTCGCGGAATCGGTTTCGCCACCACCAGCTCGGCACAAAGTTTGTCTGCCGCCGCCGCTTGCCCCGTCGCGAGAGGCAATTGAAATTCCTTCCCTCTCACCGCAAGCAACACCGCCAGCATCCCCGCACGATTCACCCTCGCATCTCCCGCAAGAGCCAGCGCCTGCGCCAGCGGATGCTTCTCGTTCCACACAAAATCGCCGGCTTTCGGCGTATAAGTCAACTCACGAGCCATCGCCGCACTTACAATCGTCACCGGCGTAGGCCAATCCGCCACCGGCTTCGGATCTTCCCCCGCCAGATACAACATCTTCACCTTCGCCGCAACCACAGGCTTCGCCCCAGGCAGCTTCAATAGCGCCGCCAGGTTATCCGTCGGCCCGGTGCAGATCAACGCCGCCGTGCCGTCATACTGCGCCGTCAGCGCATTACGCATCAGGTTATGCGGCTCTGCCGTATCGATCACACTCTTCACAACAACCGTCTGCCCCTCGAGCGCAGCCTTCAACAGCGAACTCTCATCCGCCCGCACTTTGCCCGTCTCCATCCCGATCGGCGCAGGCCTCCCGCCATAGATCTTGTGAATCAGATCCAGCAACCCCGCCGACCCCACACAATCCTTCGACGTAGACAGCGAAGCAACACGACACTCATTCTTGTTGTCCAGCCCGTACAGCAGACAAAGGCTCAGCAGGTCGTCCAGCGTATCGCCAAACGCAGCATCAAACAGCACGCCCATTGGCGGACGCATTCCTCCAGGTGCTTGCATCGCGTCTAAGCCAAGTCGAGCCCGGTCACTCGTCCCGTCGCATCACCAAAGTGATCTTCATGCACGCCCATCCGGTCCATCATGGTCAGGAACAGGTTCGACATCGGCGTCTCACGACGATAACTGATCCGTCGTCCCGACTTGATATACCCGCCACCCTGGCCGGCAATCAGCGTCGGCAGATCCTCATGCGTGTGTCGATTGCCATCCGATAATCCCGCACCATAAACGATCATCGAATTCGCCAGCAGATTCGAATCGCCTTCCTTCGAACTCTTCAACTTCTCCACCCATCCCGCAAACTGCTTCATGTGGTACTCGTTGATCTGCGTCACCTTCGCCATCAGGTCCGGCTTGTTCATGTGGTGCGTCAACGGATGATGCCCATCCGGAATCCCGATCTCGCGATAAGGCCGCGAAGACCCTTCACGAGTCACAAGGAAAGTCACCACACGAGAGATATCCGCCTGGAACGCCACCGTGATCATGTCCGTCATCAGCTTGAAGTGCTCGGCAAAATCAGCCGGCACACCATAAGGCTTATCCATACCCGGATTGATCTGCGCGTTATCCTTCTCGGCACGCTGCAACTGTTGTTCAATCGATCGGATCGACGACATATATTCGTCCAGCTTCCGCCGGTCTGTCGGGCCCAGTTCCATCTCCAGCTTCCTCGTATCCCCAATCACAAAATCGAGAATCGAACGCCGGTACTTCGCCTGACGCGCCCGCGCTTCCGGGCTCAGCTCCGCCCCCGTACCAAACAACCGCTCAAATAACGCACGCGGATCAAGCACCGGCGGCAGCGGCTGCGTCTCACTTCTCCAAGCCAGATTATTCGTATACGCGCACGAATATCCGGAGTCACAATCCCCGGCCTGCCGCGCATCTTCAAGCCCAACCTCAAGACTCCCAAAACGCGTCTTCGACGCCATCGCATTCGCCACAATCTGGTCCATCGAGATGCCAGCCTTGATATCCACAAAGCTCTTGCGCGGCTGTATCCCGCTCAAGTACCCGCCACAGCAGCGCCCATGATCACCCGCCCCATCCAGCAGCGCCCTGCCGCCATTGTGCGTCAGATTCGACAGGATCGTGATGTCCTGCTTATAAGCTTCGAGCGGCTTCAGAATACGTGGCAACTCCGCAGGCAGCGCACCATC
>JANXLY010000049.1 GCA_025354885.1 Acidobacteriota bacterium
GTCCCCGAACCCCTGGGATTTATCGCTTTCGGGCCGGAATGGTTGGCCCTACACTGGAAAGACTCGAACGGAAGACAGGGCTCCGCAGCGATGCGACCCGAGCGCCGCTTCGAGGGCTGGAATGACAAGGGACGGCTTCCAGGCCGAGGCCGCCCCAACTCTTAATTCAGACCCGTCGCAGATTAGCTTATTGAAAGCCAAAAATGGTCTTGACAATGGGGTCCACTTTAAATGCTTTTCTCTCCCCCGGCAATTGAAGATGTGCTTCTCATGGTTGTTCGAGGAAGGACAGTGATTGTGCAGAAATTGGGGAGGACGAGCAACTGGGCTTGCAAGGAGCTTTGTGGATGGAGGACGCTGCCGGGGCTTATGGCCCCTGCTCGTGGCTTGGTTGTATCAGCATCGGTCGGCGGACTTAAACCTGCGCGGGGTGAGCAGCCCAGCAAGCGGCAGATTCGAAGTTGGCCTTGGGCACGCGAGTGTATAGCTGTGGTGGCTTTTCCTGAGCGAATCGAGGCAGGAGAGAGAACAAAATCAAGGTATCTTCGACGTTGATTTTAGCTCTCCTATCGAGACCGATGGAGATTGTAAGATCCGTACAAGCTATGCTGAGCGGTGTGATCAGACGTCGAACTATGTTGGGGATTTGCATTATGGCGACCGGATTTGCGGCGCGCCGCGTGGCGGTGATTGCGCATCGCGGCGAACACTTGCAGCATCCGGAAAACAGTTTGCCGGGGATTGCGGCGGCAATTGAGGCAGGTGTGGATTATGTAGAGCTCGACGTGCGCACGACGCGCGATGGGCACCTGGTACTGATGCATGATGCGACTGTGGATTCGCGGACAAATGGCAGAGGCGCAGTGAAGGATCTTAGCTTCGCTGAAATACGGGCGCTGGATTGCGGAATCAAAATGGGTGAGAAGTTTGCAGGCACTCGAGTGCCTACTTTTGAGGAAGCGTTGCGGCTGCTGCAGGGCCACTGTGGTTTGTATCTGGACTGGAAATCGGCTGATGCTGGTGCGCTGGTAGAAGCGTTGCGACAGCACGAGATGGTGTCGCGCACCGTTGTCTATGGAGGCTTTGAGGGATTAACGGAGATTCGCAAACTGGAGCCGAAGTTGCGAGTAATGCCTGAGGCAGTGTCGCTCGTAGTATTGCGGCGGACGCTATTGAGTTTGAGGCCGAGTGTGGTTGCTTTTGACCGGCGCGATTTTGTGGATGAAATCATCGCCGCTGCGCTGGAAGCGAAGGCAGGTGTGTTTGTGGATCGGCTTGGGCCCGATGATACGGAAGCCGGTTGGCTAGATGCTGTGGCACGTGGGGCGACTGGGATTCAAACGGATCATCCGGCGGAACTGGTTAGGTTGCTGAGAAGCAGGGGCTGGCGTTAGCGCATGAAAGAAGTTTTGCTGCGAGGGGATGGATTGGCGACGGCCGGGTGTGCGCGGCTCCTGCAGAATGCGGGCTGGCAGGTGATTCGCGATTTTGAGGCGCGGGGGAAATTGCCTGCGGTTTTGTTGAATGGGGCATCGCAGAGATTGCTGGTAGATGTGTTTGGGGACCACGAATTGTTGCGCGGCTTGCACCGGATTGAGCGGCGTGTGGTGCGTTGGGGTGGAGAGACTCTTGTGTTGCCCCATGAAGCACTGGTGGTGCCGGAAGCGGAATTGCTGCATCGAGTGGGTTGCGTTGGGAGTGCCGGAGACAGGGGCTTGTATACGATTTATGGGTCGCGGTACGGGCAGGAGGAGCATTCGTTTGGAGCACGCATCGCGGAGGCAGTGAGTGTGCAGTTGCGTGAGGGCGCGGATGAGCACGCGTGCTGGGTGGAAGCGGTGGAAGATGGATGGCTTTTTGGAGTGGCTGTAGGTAAGGGGCTGGCCTGGCTGTTGAGTGTGGGAGCGGGGGCCGAAGAGTTGCTTGCGCAGAGTTGTGTGATCGCAAAAGAGGTAGAAAGTTTGCGTGTTGAGCGGAGCCGGTTTGCGGCGAATCCAAGGATCGCAAAGCAGGTTGCAGGGGAAGGATGGCTTGCCTGCGGTGGGGCGGCGCTGTCGTTTGATCCTTTGTGTGGGGAGGGTACAGGACATGCGCTACGAGAAGCGATTCTTGCTAGCGCAGTGTTGAAGGCGGTGGAGGCCGGAGAAGCAGTAGAGCCATTGCAGGAGCTGTATGCGTCGCGGTTGCAAGGTGGCTTTCGACGGCACCTGGAGCAGTGTCGAGAGCTTTATGCCGGTGGGGGAACGAGCGAGTGGTGGAAGGCTGAGCTGGCCAGCGTTGAAGAAGGATTACGAATCATTGGCTGCGAAATTCCAGGGCCACAGCGGTATCGATTGCTGGACTTTGACCTGGTAACTGTGGACTGACGACGACCGTTGACTGATTATCCCAGGAGTGTGAAGCGGGAAATCCGATGAGTCGAAGACTGAGGAGTGGAGTGCTTGCGCTCCTGCTCAGTGGAACGAGTTTGCTAGGGCAAACGGTTCGGATGGTCGAAGTAGCGGATGGGGTCAGTTTGGAGGTGGTTGACTGGGGTGGGATGGGGCGACCCATCGTCCTGCTGGCCGGATATCTTACGGCGCACGCCTATGATGCGTTTGCACCTGAACTCACCAAGTTCGGGCATGTCTATGGGATTACGCGCCGGGGCCTTGGGGCATCCAGTAAGCCGGAATCCGGCTATAATGCCAAGCAGTCTGCGAAGGACATATTGCGAGTGCTCGACTCGCTGAAACTTGTTGCTCCGGTTCTGGTGGGGCACTCGTTTGGCGGGCAGGATTTGAGTACGATTGGAGCCACCAAATCAGACCGGGTAGCAGGGCTTGTGTACTTGAATTCTGCTGAGGATCCCACATTGCAGTTCTCCGATTATGGAGTAGATCCTGTCGATGGGAAAATGCTTCCTGCTTCGATGCGTAATCGGCCAGCCCCTAATCTTCGATCTATTGCGGCTTATCAGAAGTGGCAGTTGGAGACGGAGGGAGTAGCCTTTCCAGAGTCGGAATTGCGTCAACTCTATCTCATCCAAGAAGACGGAAGCCTGGGGAGTTATCTTCCCTCGAAAAAGGTACGAAACGCGATGTTCCAGGGGCGTCAGAAACCTGAATACTCGCGGATTCAGGTACCGGTATTAGCATTCTTTTCAGCGCTGCGCCCGCTCGAAGAACAAAGGAAGAAGTTTCCGCCGATGAACGCTGGCGAGGGGACAGCGCTGGAGCAGCAATTCAAGGTGGACCAGGCGATTCAGAACCGGCACATAAGCGATTTGAGAGTGGGCGTGCCTACGGCAAAGATTGTTGTTGTGCCACGCGCCAATTTCTACATTTTTCTTTCGAGTGGAGCTGAGCTCATTTCGGAAATGGGTAGCTGCCTCAAGACACTCGACTAAGCGTGGGTTCAGTGTTTTTCGAACCAGCTGAGGATGTGTTCGACCTTCAGGATACGATGTGACGGGAATGCGCCGCGTATGCCGTGTGGCTCTTTGGGGAAGCGCACAAGGACTGTATCTACGCCGCGTACTTTGAGTGCGAAATAGAACTCTTCGCTTTGCGCGATGGGTGTGCGCCAGTCTTCTTCACCGGTAAGAATCATGGTTGGTGTCTTTACCTTGTTTGCAAAAAAGACGGGGCTGCGGCTGATGTACTGTTGCGGATTTTCCCAGGGCATGGCGTTCATCCAGCGAGTCATCAAGAGGCCAATGTCGGCGCTGCCTGTTTGGGTGAACCAGTTGGTGACCGGATATTGACTGACAGCGGCGGTGAAGCGATCTGTCTGGGTGACGATCCAGGCGGTGAGCAATCCACCGCCGGAGCCACCGGTGACGAAGAGGCGTTTGGGGTCGATGTAGCCCTTTGCCAGAACAGCATCGACACCAGTCATGAGGTCGTGATAATCGTCGCCAGGATACTTGGTGTGGATGATGTTTCCGAAGGCTTCACCGTATCCAGTGGAACCGCGAGGATTGGCATACAGAACCACAAAGCCGCGTGAGGCAAACATCTGCATCTGGTGCTGGAACTCAACGCCGTACATCATGTGCGGGCCGCCGTGGATGTCGAGGATAAGAGGGTATTTTCTGGTGGCATCGAAATCGGGCGGAAGGATGACCCAACCCTGCATGGGCAGGCCATCGGTGCTTTTCCAGTTGAGCTCTTCTGTACGGCCAACTTTGCGTGCGGCGAGGAGGCCTTCATTGGTGTTAGTGAGTTGCAGTGGTTTAGCGCCCGAGGCGAGAGCGATTGCGTAGATGTCTTTGGGGTGAACGGGACTGGAACTGGTGATGGCGACGTTGCCGTTAGAGGCAACCGTGAAGCGATCTCCGGGGCCGTAGGAAGTTGAGTAACGGAGGTTGCCGCTGGTGAGAGGTTCAATGCTGCCGTTGAGCGATGCATAGTGGAGATGCGACTGGCCCTTGCTCTCAATGACGACGTACATGCCGGAACTGTCCTGCTTCCAGACTGGGGAGTGGTAATTGTTATCGATGCTGGTGCCGAGTAGCTTGAGGCCCTTGCCATCGATGCCGATCACCCAAAGACGGTTGGAGTGATTGGCCTGACCGCGATCTTCAAAGCCGAGGAAGCTGACCCACTTGCCATCGGGTGAAACGGCAGGCTCGCCTTCCGGGCCCTTGCGATCCAGAATGCGGCGGGCATTGCCGCTTGCGACATCCACTGCGTAGAGATCATCAGGATAAAGGAGGGCGTCGGCGTCGGCAATTCTGGCAGCACTGAGGACGATGGTTTTGCCGTCGGGAGTCCAGGCGGCGGGTCCGTTATGAGCGTAATCGCCGGTAGTAATTTTTCGAGGTGCTCCACCGTCGGCGGCAATGACAAAGAGATGGGGAAGGCTTTCTGGCAAAAGCCCTGCGCCGCCAATGCCATCGGAGCGCCAACGCAGATTGGTAACTACGCTGGGGCCTTCGGTCCACTTAGCTCCATTTGGCGGGGGAGTGGATTTTATGGTCCATTTCGGCTTGACACTGACTCTGGAAAAGTAAGCAATCCATTTGGAGTCTGGCGACCAGGCGAGATCGGACATGGCGTTCTCGAGGTTGGTAATCTGGGCCTCTTCGCTGGAATCCATCCAGCGGACAATGATTTGCGGACGTCCGGATTTGGTGGAGATGTAGGCGAGGCGCTTGCCGTCGGGCGACCAGACGGCGGAGGAATCGCGATGCTT
>JANXLY010000086.1 GCA_025354885.1 Acidobacteriota bacterium
CGCCCCATACCCTCACAACGGCTGGCGAGGACGAGCACTTTGGCCTGACCAATGCGGCGGAGAATCTCTTCATTTGGTACGGCGCTGAGGATTTCAACTTCTGGCCCAAAGCCTTCCGGCGGTGTATAACGAGGTAACTCTGGAAAATGGCCCTGAATCTTCAGCCGCAAGCCGGGAAACTCGGGCTGAATCTGGCGGAAGGCTTCTACCAGCAAATCGCTTCCTTTGAGGTACCAGGGGGCTCCTACCTGAAGGATGTACTCTTCCTCAGCAGGCGCCTGCCTGCCAATCAGCGAAGTAGGCACAAACTCGTGAAAGGATTCGGTACGCGCGTGCCGCAGCAGCGGATAGTGCTGGAGTTGTTCCGGGTAGAGCAAATGGACACAGTTGCTGGCCCAGACGGTGAGATGCAACATCAGGTCGGAGTTGAGTTTACTCAAGCGCTGCTTCCAGCTTGGTTGCGCCTGCTCGGTGATGTAGACCAGATGCGGGCTGGTGGCAATTTCAATCACCAGGCGTGAGCGAGTGAGAAATTTAAGCAACACACCGATCAGTGCCGTAGTGAGGTGGGAATACGCGATGAGGCAAACAAAGGGATTCTGACGATGGAGCTCCAGAGTTTTTGAAACGAAGAAGCGAAAGATCTTGAGGCGACCGCGAATGGAAGTATCAATGCCGGCAAGCAGGAAGTGATAGCGAAAGCGGCCGCGCTCGAAAACCGGATAGCTGCCGGGGCCAAAGTGCTGCTCTACTTCCTTAGGGTGGCTCCACCAAACTGCTTGCACAATATCTCCTTCGAGGGTATCGCTCAGCAGCCAGAAACGATCCCGGATTGCTTCTTTCGGTGGAGGGACCAGACTGGGCTGCAGATAGAGAATCCGAGGTCGAGCGGAGGAAGAAGCGATTGGATTCATGCGGTAGGAAGGCAAAGCCAATTGCGAAATGCATCCACACCGAAAAGCGTTGGATGCTGCACCAGGCCCTTGTCGGTGATGTTGTGAAACTCGTATCTGTGTCCCTGAAGAATATCTGACACAAGGTGGCAGGCATCTCCCGGATTTGCCTCGATCACGATTCTTGGACGATGGGTGCTCAGGATGTGTTGCGCACCTTCGAGCACAGCATGCTCAAAGCCTTCTACATCGATTTTCATGAAGTCAGGGGCGAGGTCCAGAGTCTTCACCAAAGCATCCAGGGTGCGGCATTCCACCTGAATGATGGTTCCGGATTTGCCCCCATAGCCAGACGTAGAAAGACTACCCATTGTTGAATCTTCTGATTCATGAAAGGGGACGACGCCATTCTGGGAGCCAAGAGCGAAATTGAGCGGTTTCACTCTTTTTTCGAGGTGATTGCCGGCGATATTGCGTTCGAGGGCGCGAAAAATCTTGGGGACAGGTTCGATGGCAACAATGCGAGCGTCAGGATTGAGGATAGAACCGATCACAGAGTAGATCCCGCAATTTGCACCAATATCGAAGAAGCATTTTGATTTCTGGATCTGGCGCAGGATCTCCGGGGCGGTCTCGCTTTCCCATTCTCTCAACCCAGTCCAGAAAATCCGATGACCCACGGAATCGAATTCTGTGGGGAACCAGCGGCACTTCCAATTCTCACCATAAATGGTGAAAGGCTGCATGACCCATCGCCAAGGCAAATAGGCTGGTGCGCCCTTTGGTAAATAACCTTTTTGCGCTGACCAAGTGACGAGCCCGCGAAGGGGTTGGAGCAGCGTTCGGGCCAACGGCTTTAGTGCCGACAGAAGCGGGGAAGAGGCAAGCCGTTGCATCTTTGCATCATAGCTTGAAAGACATTCTCGGAATGAGTCTGCGAAGCTGAATAAGGGATTGTCCCGAACAGGAAATTTTTGTCTAACGCGCCACTGCACCGCACTTTTATTACTGGTTTTGCCTGGACTGGAGCCACCAAATGGCTGACTCAGGGAATTAGCTGGGCTTCTCTCTTTTATACAGCGCGACTCTTGTCGCCAGCCGATTTCGGGATGATCGAAATGGCAGGCTTTGTGACCATCATCGCCCAGGTACTGGCTGAGTTTGGCCTCGGCAGCGCAGTGTTGCAGATGCGAAAAATGGAGGAACGGGAGCTCGGGCAACTGCATAGCGTCTCGCTTGGTTTTGGCCTGCTGGCCGTGGGATTGTGTTGCGCCGTTGCGCCCTGGATGGCGAGTTTTTTCCGCCAGCCGATGCTCAAAGAACTGGTGATTTGGAATAGCCTCGGTTTTGTCGTGATGGCATTGCAGGCGGTACCCCAGGGATTGCTCCAGCGTGATCTGAACTATCGCGGGCTCAGCCTGATTGAAGCTGGGCAGGCGCTGGTGCAGGCAATCCTGCTGGTCCTTTGCGCGATCGCCGGGTATAAGTATTGGTCCTTTGTTGTGGCCGCCATTGCGGGACGGGTTTGGGCAGCGGGCTTGGCCTGGTACTGGAAGCCGATCGCTTTTCGCTGGCCTCGCTGGCAGGAGATTCGCCCTGCATTGCGCTTTGGGATGGATGTATCCGGGGCCAGACTGGGTGGCAGTCTGCTGCTACAGGCGGATGGCTTTGTCATTGGCCGTGTGCTCGGTGATTCTCCACTGGGCCTGTATCGACTGGCGATCAATCTGGCGAGCGCTCCAGCTGAGAAGGTGGCGCAGTTGGTGATGCGTGTCACCGGACCGCTCTTTGCCAGTCTGCAGGAGGACCGGGCACAGATGGGGCGATACTTTTTTGCCCTGAGTGATGTCCTTTCGCTCGTACTCGCGCCATTGACCGTCGGATTTGTGGTGACAGCGCCAGAACTGGTGGAAGTAGCACTTGGCCCCAAATGGTCTGCTGCGGTGGAGCCGGCGCGCTGGCTGGCGGTGTACATGAGCCTGCGTAGCATGGGGACATTGGTGCAGCAGGTACTGGTTTCGCTGGGGCAGACACGGTATTTCTTGTGGATCTCGACGCTGAGCTTTGTGGTGCTGCCTCCAGCATTTTATTTTGCCGTTCCCCATGGATTGGGAGCGGTGGCGGCGGTCTGGCTTCTGACTTCACCTCTGCTGCTCCTTCCGCAGTTGATCAAGGTGCTCGAGTTGATGGGCTTTTCGCGATGGGCCTATTTGCGACTGTTGCTGCCGTCGCTCTCGGTGGCTGGCGTGATGGGGATTGTGGTCTGGTTTTTGCAGATTGCCCTGGGGCTGCGCTGGGCGGCCTGGATGCGGTTGAGTCTTGAAATTTTGGCCGGAGCTTGCGTGTATAGCGGGTTGATCTGGTGGCTGCACCGCGCTAATCTCGAAAAATATTACGAAATATTGAAAAGAAAATAAATAATAGTTGCGCTTTTATTATTATCAGATATTATGTTATTTGAGCTCGAAGTATGTCTGGTCGCGACCGCCGGAGTGCCGCATGGCATCTCCCTTTCGAGCTGGTGGACTATGATAAATCATTTGTAAATCGCGACAATGATGAGGCTTGGCATGAGACAAGCAAAATGTTTCTTTCTTGTTTTTGGATTTTTGATTGGTTCGAAAGACTGCATATCGCAGACGAAGATAAATTTAAAAGACCAATCTAATACGGTTGATTTTGAAAATGCTCTGTATACAAAGCCTTTGCGTATCGGGGCTGCTCTGCCCGTGAACTGCCGCGTGGGGGAACTGTTCTACCTATCTACCGCCACGCAAGGCAACAACATCTACGGTTGTGCGACGGCGGATATCTGGAGTTTACAGGGTGGCGTGGCGGCAGGTCCCGCCGGGGCCTGGCTCACTAGCAACGGAGTTCAGACCCAGTGGGTCGGCTTGAATGGGGATTTGGGCGGGACGCCCAGCGCGCTGCAAGTGAATGGAATCCGCAATCGCCCCCTTTCCGCAACGGCGCCTAGCTCGGGCCAGGTTCTGAGCTGGGATGGCCTGGTATGGAAGCCGCTCACCTTGAATGGTGCCGCAGGTACGATCACCCTGAAGAGTGGTACTACTACGGTGGGCACTCGCGGCGTGATCAGTTATATTGCAGGAACGGGCATCGTGAATGCGATCAGTGATCAGGCCGGGGAACTCCGCGTGCAGCAAAATGTCGATACGGCAGTTGTGATGCTGAAGACAGAATTTCAGAATGGTGAGCCGCTACGCTGCAATGCAAGCATGACGGCGAATGCGTACACTTGCGCGCTGAATCCGGCTTTGAGCGCTTATGCCACAGGGATGAGGCTTTTTCTTCAGCCTGGGGCCGCCAACACGGGTGCGGCTACCCTAAACATCAACGGGCTAGGTGCGGTTGGCCTCCGGCGTGCCGATGGCCTCACCGAACTGGCTGCCACAGACTTGGTGGCGGGTCAGTTGTATCCGATTTGGTATGACGGAACACGTTTCCGGCTGCTCGAAACACTGCTGCCACTGCGCGCGTCGGAATATTGCAATGCAAGCGCCAGTGCTAACGCGTATAGCTGTAATCTCGATCCGGTACTGGGCACCTATAGTTTGGGGATGAAAATCTTTCTCCAAGCTGGGGCCGCCAACACTGGAGTGGTGACCTTGAACATCAACGGACTTGGCGCACAGGGCCTGAGGCGAGCCGATGGTATAACGGAATTGGTAGCTGGCGATTTGGTCGCTGGCCGACTGTATCCTTTGTGGTTTGATGGAACGCGATTCCGGTTGGTGGAAACACCGATGTTGCCGCGTACCAATGAATTTTGTTCCACCGCGTCCACTTCTAACGTCTATGCCTGTGCTTTGACGCCGGCTTTGGGCGCATACTCGACCGGCATTCGCGTCCAGATGCAAGCAGATGCTGGGAATACTGGTGCGGTTACGCTAAATGTCAACGGACTTGGCGCAATTGGCGTAAGGCGCGCCGATGGAGTGACCGAGTTGGCAGCCGGTGATCTAGAGGCTGGTTCGCTGTATCCTCTGTGGCATGATGGAACGCGCTTTCGCCTGATTGAGACACCTTCCAGCGTCCGCGCAACGGCCAGCACTCGTCCCGCTTGCGACGTATCGCGGCGAGGTTTGTTGTGGCACCAGTTTTCCGCGACCGGCGTGAAGGATAGCTTGGCCGTTTGTGCCAAAGATGTTACCGATAGCTACGCCTGGCGCGGGCTTTACTAGGAAAGAGTATTTATATGATCCGAATTCTTATTTTGATCGCACTCATGTCTGGAGCACTCTGGTCAGGACAATCCCTGGCCAGCGGCTCTGTATCAAGCGCTTCTTTGACGAACCGCTCGAAGAGCCTGCCCTACCGCGTGGAGTTTTATATTCATGATTGGCCTGCGAGCCCCTGCCAGAACTGCCGCCCCTTCAGTGCACCGGGAATTGGCTTTGATTCCTATTTCACAGCGGGCAATACCCTGATCGTTTATTCGCTTTGGGATACCGGTGGGATTACCTTCAATATCCCCCTCGCGTTGTTTCCAACAAAGCGGATGTATGTTCGATTTCAGCGCAATCCCGAATCACGGGTCCATTCTTGCGAGGCATGGGATGAAAACGGGGTGCGCTTGTTTGCGCTCTCCAATAGTTATTTGCCGCAAAACAATTACAATTTCAATGGCGCGGAGGCCAGTGCATTTGGCGGCCAGCTTGGATTCGCCAGGATTCACACCACGCTTGTGAACTTGAATTCGCGGCCTCCTGTGCATCGTGATGATGCAGATCGTCTGCTCGAATGGAAATTCGACGGCAACCGGAACGATTCTTCCGGCAACAATTACAACGGGTCGGGAACAGTCACTTATGCTGCGACACCAGAGCAGAAGGTGTATTCCATCATTAAGGTGAATGCAACAACCTGGTCCAACTGGACCAGTCTGCGGGCTGGTTATCCGCAGACCCTCAATGGGAGCGACAGCTATGCCCAGGCGGACAGTGGCCCGGGCGTTACCTACAAATGGAGCTGGAAGTCAGGGCCGAAAGCACCGATTATCGACGACGATAGCCTGGCAACTCCAACCGTGACCGGTGTTGTTTTCGGTTCGCATGTTTTTGCGCTGGAAGTCACTGCAGAAGACGGTCAGAAGTCCTATGCCGAGCTTGAAGTAGGGGCCGTGGCGATGGACGATAAAGGCGTAGTGATTTCAGCCAGTCCTGATGTGGAGAGGCTCTTCGGGCCTATGATCGCTTTTGGCAAAAACCCCTGGGGGGCCGCTGACGACGCGCACTTGCGCGGCATGAAGATCCGCACCAAGACCTACGATACGGTTTCACCGCCGGAATGGAAGAACTATCTTCCCGGCAAAGTGACCTACGACGCCACATCCAATGTGGCTCATGCCTATACAGCGGGAGCAATCACTGCTGCGAGTATGACAATCACTGTCACGACTGTCGCGAATCTGAATCTAAGCAGCTTCCCCACCATCATCGGATTGAGTTACCCGGGCTATGGCGGCGAAGAAGTGCTGATTTGCTCTGCAGCCGCTAACGTACTCACCGTTTGCTATGACGGGCGCGGCTGGCGCAATAGCAACCCGCGAGCCTGGGGGACAGGACAGTCCATTTATCAGCGAAGAGTGACCGGCACTGGATCGAATTTTCTGACCTCGATTTGTCCGGCCGGCTTCGGCCTGGAGGGCCCTGTCCGCTACTCGGATGGGAGCGTCGCGGTGAATCCGGGCTCTGCGGTAGTGACCGGATCGAACACGACCTGGAATACTGCCAATGGAGTTTATGGCTATCTCTGGATTCGAATTGACGGGACTCATTCAGGGATCCCCTTTGTGTTTTTCTCGCCAATCAATGCTGTCAACAATACGACACAGATCACGATGAGTCGACCCTGGCCGACCGATGCGGATGCGGCTTCGCTTTCGTACAAACTGATTCAGGCTGGATTCAACAACTTCTCGCCCACTTGGGCTCGTCCCGATGGAACCATCGGGCAAACGATCCTGGGAGTATCCGGTTGCCTGAGTGACACGGATCTCTACTGGTCTGGCGGTTATGAGGCCGTGACCGGGGTAAACACCCTGAAAGACTATGCAGTTTTCCGCAATCTCTGGATGAGTTCTGGAGGAAACGGCACCCCGAATTTTTACGATGAAGTACTGGCCAACTATGCCTTGTACTTTCGCTCTGGCTGGAAGCCTGCGCTTGACGCTGCACGCAAGATCGGCGACTTCTGGCTGACGCAGCCGCTGTTTGACGAAGGTTGGGCGGGGAACTTTCCGCGCAACATCAGTGCAGCTGGTACTGTTGCGGGGGCCGTTCTCGACGGGCGCACGCAAAACTGGTATGCATTGCGGCGACTTGCGGCCACCGGCGTTAGCTCAATCGGGGCTAACTGCGATGCTGACGTGCGAGAGAATGGCTATCAGTTGATGTGGCTGGCCTTTGCGGCCATGTTCGATCCCCTCGATACGGGTAGCCCGACAGAGCCGGGGCAGCGCTCCTACTGGAAGGCAAAACTGGCCGATTCCTAT
>JANXLY010000205.1 GCA_025354885.1 Acidobacteriota bacterium
CCCCAAGCAGTTTGGACCGATCCGATTCTAACTTTGCGAGAGCATCAGTCATGTAGTCTCCTCTGTGCGTATACATCCGCTCAGAAGTATGCCATAAAAAAAGAAAAACGGCTAGATCCTATTTCTATGTCGCACACCCCACCTATTCTTCCTTTTCGAGGTCACCCAAAAATCCGGCATAATCAGGCTAGCGTGTCAACCTCTGTCTCCCTCGACGATCTCCGCAATTTCCCGATCTTAACCGGATTGAGCGAGTCCCAACTGAATTGGCTTTTCGAGCGCGGCGAATCCCGCAGCATCGAGTCGGGCGACTTTTTCGCCCACGCCGGTGACCCGGCCCTGCAAATGGTCTTTGTCGTAGAAGGTGGCTATCAGGCACGTCCAGAGAAAGGGGAAGGAGCCGTTTACATTTTTCCCCAGGGCTCAGTCGGCGGCTTCCTCCCCTTCTCGCGGATGAAGACTTTCCCGATGTCTCCACGCGCCACAGCCTTCACGCGCATTTTCCTCCTCCACAAAGATCACTTCCCTGCCCTCTACCAGGAAATTCCTGAACTGATCCCGGTCCTGGTCGGAATCCTTTCCGACCGTGTCCGCGAGTTCGCTCGCACAGCCAGTCAAACCGAAAAACTCGCTGCCATCGGCAAGCTCTCGGCAGGCCTCGCACATGAACTCAACAATCCAGCTGCCGCCGCCCGTCAGGCCAGTGGCAGTGCCAGGCAGATCTTCGATTGTTACCGCGACACCCTCGATCAGCTCGCCATCGCCTGCTCCTCAAAAACAATCTATGACGAGGTGCGCGCACTCGAAGTCAAAGCTTCAGAAGCCATACACAATCCGGTTCCCCTCAATTCGCTCACCCGCAGCGATCTTGAGGAGTCTTTCATCGATTGGCTGGATTCCATTGGCGTCCAGGACGGCTGGACTTGCGCTCCGGCTTATGTCACGGCTGGCTTCGATGTCGAAACCCTGAAGAACGCCGTCTGCAGTTGGACTCCCGAAGTCCGAAATCTGGCCCTCGTCCGTGTTGCCAGCGCCATCGAGATGGAACAGGTTCTAGCCCAGATGCACAATGCCACCAGTCGAGTCAGCGACCTTGTTGCTGCCATGAAAGACTACTCGTTCATGGATCGCGCCTCAGCCGTTGAACTCGACCTCAACCAGAGCCTGGAAATCACCCTCACTCTCTTCAGTTTCCGCTTCAAGACTGGCATCGAGGTAAACAAGAGCTACGAAGCAGCGCTTCCAAAGATTTGTGGGATGGGTGGCCAGCTTAGTCAGGTCTGGACCAACCTCATTGATAATGCTCTCGACGCCATGGAAGCCGACAAGACCCGCATCGGTCCGGCCATTCTCCGCATCGCCACACACCTCGAAGTCGATCATGCCCTTGTCGAAATTGGTGATAACGGTCTTGGCATTCCCGCCGAAGTTGCCGCCAAAGTCTTCGAGCCCTTCTTCACTACCAAGTCTCAGGGCGACGGCACCGGCCTCGGTCTCGACACTGTCTACCGCATCATCCGCCAGCACGAGGGCAACATCCGCTTCAGCTCTGTCCCTGGCAACACCACCTTTTCGATCCGCCTCCCGCTCCGCAAAGCATTATGATCGACTTCAGTGCGGTGCATGTCTCTCGCGGTGGCCGCGAGATCCTGAGCGGCATCACCGTTAGCTTTCCGGCCAAGACAACCACCGCCATCCTCGGCCGGAGCGGCAGTGGAAAGAGCACCCTTCTCCGCCTCATCAACCAACTCCTGCTGCCCTCTTCCGGTAACATCACTTACAACCAGAAACCCGTCGCTGACTACAACCCGCTTGAGCTCCGCCGCGCACTCGGCTTTGTCCAACAAAACCTCGGCCTCTTCCCCCACTTCACCGCTCGCCAACAGATCGCCCGTTTCCACAATCATCCGCTCAGCGTCGAAGCACTCGCCCAGTCTCTCGGCCTTGAAAGCTCCCTGCTCGATCATTACCCGCACCAACTCAGCGGCGGCCAGCAACAACGCGTTGCCCTCGCCCGCGCACTCGCGAGCAACCCGCCGGTGCTCCTGCTCGATGAACCTTTCTCTGCCCTCGACCCGATTCTCCGCCGCGAACTGCAAGACCTTATCCTCTCGCTCAACAAGACAATCCTCTTCGTCACCCACGACATCCGCGAGGCCCTGCGCCTCGGACAGCAACTCGTCTTTCTCCGTGACGGCCAGGTAACTTTCGCCGGTAGGCCCACCGAAATACGCAGTTCCGTGGACTCCGAAGTCCAAGCCTACCTGAGGACTCTCGACGCATGACGAACTCCATCTTTCAGTACAGCCTCGAGCACCTCTTCCTCGTCCTCATCGCTGTCGCTGCGGCCGCGCTACTCGCCATCCCCGCAGCCATCTGGAGCCATAGAAACCCGCGCACCGGCGCAGTGCTGCTCAAGCTTACTGACATCATCCAGACCATCCCCAGTCTTGCTCTCTTCGGCCTCCTGCTGCCCCTCCCGTTGATCGGCGGCATCGGCGCACGCCTCGCCATCTTCGTGCTCTTCCTCTACGCCCTACTCCCCATCCTGCGCAACACGATGCTCGGCCTCAACGGCGTCTCCCATGAAATCCGCGAATCCGCACTCGCCCTCGGCATGACTCCGCGCGAGATCCTCCGCGAAATTGAGCTGCCTCTCGCCGCACCCTCTATCCTCGCTGGCCTGCGCATCGCAACCGTTACTACGATCGGCACTGCCACGGTTGCTGCCGCCATCGGAGCCGGTGGCCTCGGAGTCCTTCTCTATCGCGGTCTCGCTACAGTAGAAACGGAGCTGTTGTTTGCTGGCGCTCTCCCCGCCGCAGCAATGGCCATCGCCGCAGACCGCTTATTCCAATGGATCGAAGACAAGTTCTCTACCTCTCAGCCGCCGCTATAGCCAATTCCTGCTCAGGTGCACCAAGCATCAGCGTCGGCGCAAAAAACTTCATCGAGCAGGACATCCTCGGCGAAATATTGATCGAGCACCTGTTCCGGCAACTCCACGTGGAACCCAGGCAGCGCCTGCACCTCGGTGGCAGTTTTCTGGCTCACCAGGCTCTCATCGATGGTGCCATTGATCTCTATCCCGAATACTCCGGCACCGCCCTGACGGCTTGCCTCAAACTCCCTCTCGAAAAAGATCCAACCCTCGTCTTCAACAACGTGAAACAGGCATACGCAACCCGTCACCAGGTGGAGTGGGGCTGGCCGCTCGGCTTTTCAAATACCTTCGCCATGGTGATGCGTCGAGAGGACGCAAGCAGACTCAGGATCGAAACCCTTAGCGATGCCGTCCAGAAAAAATCAGGCTGGCGCATCGGCGTCGGTTACGAATTCGAACAGCGTCCTGACGGCTGGAGCAGCTTCATCAAAAGCTATCCTCTCGCAACGAGTGGCCAGCTCCGCACCATGGACCTCGGCCTCATCTATCGGGCCCTCGGTGCAAACGAGGTAGACCTCGTCGCTGGCAATTCTACAGACCCCGCTCTCGCAGACTCCCGTTTCATCGCCCTCACCGACGACAAACTCTTCTTCCCGCCTTACGAAACCTGCCTCGCCGTCCGCCAGGATGCGCTGGCCAAACACAAAGATCTCCGCCTCGCCCTCGACAAATTGACAAATGCAATTCCAGTTGATCAAATGCGAAAATGGAATGCGCAGGCAATCAATGAGCGCATAAGCCCGGCCATGATCGCCAAATCATTCATCGAGCAATTGGACAAATAAGGAACCATTTTGGCAAAGCCATTCATTCTGACTGTGGACGACGACCTTGCAGTTCTGCGCGGTATCGAACGCGACCTGCGCAGCAAATACGCTGCGAACTACCGCATTCTTCGGGCCGAAAGCGCCAAGGCTGCTCTTGAACTCCTTCAGCAAATCAAAGACCGCAACGAAGACATCGCCCTCATCCTTGCCGACCAGCGCATGCCAGAAATGGATGGCGTCCACTTCCTCGCTATCGCCCGCGAAATCCACCCCGACGCACGCCGCGTCCTTCTCACCGCCTACGCCGACACCACCGCTGCCATCTCCGCCATCAACGAGGTACGGCTCCATCATTACCTGATGAAGCCCTGGGATCCGCCTGAGCAAAATCTCTACCCCGTCCTCGACGACCTGCTTGACGATTGGCACGCCGAATACGCGCCACCGTTTCGTGGCATCCGCGTCGTAGGCCAGCGCTGGAATCCCGAAGCCCACCGCATCAAGGATTTCCTTGGCCGCCATCAGGTACCATTCCGCTGGGTCGATGTTGCCGATGCCGCAAAAGATCCGACGCTACTGCAACACCTGAGCACAGACCGCAAGCTCCCCTTTGTTGTGTTCCCGGACCAAAGTTGCGAAGACTGCCCTGCCTCTGAAACGCTGGCTGAGCGCCTTGGCCTCCACACCAAAGCAGACACCCAGTTCTACGATCTCGTCATCGTCGGTGCAGGCCCCGCAGGTCTGGCTGCCGCTGTCTACGGAGCCAGCGAAGGCCTCAAGACTTTGATGATTGATCGCGAGGCCCCTGGTGGCCAGGCCGCCCTTAGCTCCCGCATCGAAAACTATCTCGGCTTCCCAGCCGGACTCAGTGGCGGCGACCTCTCCCGACGGGCAGTCGCTCAGGCCCGCAAGTTCGGCTGCGAAATTCTGGCACCTCAAGAAGTGGTCCAGATTAGCAGCGACGGTAACTTCCGCGTGCTCAAACTTTCCGACGGCTCCGAGGTCGCAGGCTCCGCAGTCTTGATAGCCACTGGCCTCTCCTGGCGTCGACTCAGCATCCCCAACATGGATCGTCTCACCGGCGCGGGCGTCTATTACGGTGCAGCCACCACAGAAGCTCCCACCTGCAGGAACGAACATGTCTTTGTAGTCGGTGGAGCGAACAGCGCTGGCCAGGCCGCCATGCATTTCGCCCACTTTGCACACAAAGTGACGATGCTCGTCCGGGGCGATGGCTTGTCGGCAACCATGAGTCAATACCTCATCAACCAGATCGAAGCGACACCCAATATCGAAGTCGTCTCGCATACTGAAGTCGTTGCATTGGATGGCGCAGAGCAACTCGAAACCATCACGCTCCAGAATCGCAGTACCGGAGAAACATCGACAGTAGCAGCAAACTTGCTCTTCATCTTCATTGGTGCGCAACCAAGAACAAACTGGCTCAAGAGCAGCATCTGTCTCGACGAGCACGGCTTTGTCTTGACTGGTCCCGCCCTCAAGAAAGATGGCCAGTTCACCAAGCGCTGGCCATTAGTCCGCGAGCCTTTGCTGCTCGAAACTTCGATGCCAGGGGTCTTCGCCGCCGGTGACACCCGTAACGGCAGTGTCAAGCGTGTAGCGAGCGGAGTAGGCGAAGGCAGCGTAGTCGTCCAGTTCGTCCATCACTTCCTCGCCGGCCTTTAGAGCAACCGTTACTTCTTCTCTTTAGGCGGGCTGATCATGATGTGCGCGCCTGCAGTTCCCGGATACATGAGCCAGGGCGCGGTTCCCGATGTGGCCGACAGTCCTGTAGATGCGGTAGTCGCGTAAGGCGTGTAAACCACCCAGCGCAAGTAGGAATCCACCATCTCCCCTTTGGCGGAATCAAAGCTCGATCCAGTAAGCACATAGAGCATGCGCGGTTCACGGGGAATCTTAAGCTTGCCTGAGTCTGCTTCTTTGTTGCGCTGTTCGTGCCGCTCTTTGCCTTTGTACTGGATAGCCAACTCGCGTCCACGGGCCATCCACGGTTCAAGATCCTTGTGATAGCAGGCGACGCTAATCCCTTTCACAGCCGGGTCGTCAGCAAGACAGACCATTTCGTTGGTCCCTTTGCGAAGAGTCACAACTTCGCTCTTCTCGTTGTAGCCAAGCACCGTCGCTGCAGCACGCAGTTCCTTCGGCGCAGCGAGTACGGAAGAAGCAATCTGGTCCTCCGGCGAGGCAACCTGTGCAATCAGGGCAGTGCAAAGCGCCAGCGGCGCAGCAAACAGAATGATGAGTTTGTTTTTCATAGGTAGTGTCTCCAAATTATTCCAGTTAGAGCTCATGTATATCACCAAATCCCGGTGAAAGGAGGCTCAACCCTCCTAACCCATCCGCCCGAACTTGAAGCGCTTTGCGCCCCCCGCATCCGGCGCACTTGGCGTCGGCGGAGCCGGTTTCTTCTGACGTAGTCTCAAAATCAGATTCATCACTAACCCCTCTACTTCATCGCGCACTTCGCGATGCACTGCCGACACCTCACCCACCGGGTCTCTCACTCGCCACGCCTCCGACGGGATCCCCACAGCAAAATGCGGCAGCGGCGTACCACTAATGTTCACGATCAGCATCGGCACCGGCGTCAGAGCCTCTCCCAGCGTCTTCGGGAAATGACTCTCAAGCGAGATCCCCCGCTCTCCCATCACTAGTTTCGTACTCGGGTCCACCAGCATCGCTGGCGAAAGCCCCCCACTTACCGCATCAATGACATCATGCCCGTAAGCACGGGCAAATCCTTCCGCCATCTGCGAGCGGCATGAATTCCCAACACACAAAAACAAGACACGTTGACTCATTCATTCACCAATTCCACAAACAGTTGATGTACTCTCGGATCTTCCGTCAACTCCGGATGAAAGGTCGACGCCAAATGCTTCCCCTGCCTCACCAGAACAGCGTCACCCTGATAACTGGCCAGCACTTCCACCTCTGCGCCGATCCTCCGTATGATTGGCGCACGAATAAACACTGCTTCGAGCAGACCCACCTTCGATTCAATCTCGACAATTCGCGAATCCACCTGTCGCCCGTAAGCATTCCGCTCCACACCAATATCCATCAGGTCCAGAGATTTTTGCGCCGGCGAACTTACTTCATGCGCCATCAATATGGCTCCCGCACAAGTCCCAAAGACAGGTCGCTGCGAACCAAAAGCCTTCATCGGCTCAAACAAATCAAAGTAATCCATCAATCGCAACATTGTCGTCGATTCGCCACCCGGAATCACCAGCGCATCCACCCGCGCCAGATCTGCAGCACTACGCACCTCACACTGCCTCGCACCAGCACGCTCTAACGCATGCTGATGCTTCTCAAAATCACCTTGCAGTGCCAGGACCCCGAATAACTTTCCGTTACCAGCCACGGCCAGCCATCAGCTCCTCAGGTTTGATCTGGCGAATGTCCAGACCTGGCATGCCATCCGGTAATTCTTCACAAGCTTCCAGGACCTTTGCCGGATCCTTATAATGTAGCGTCGCTTTCACAATGGCCTTCGCAAAATTCACTGGATCGGGCGACTTGTAAATTCCCGAACCAACAAACACCGTCTCCGCCCCAAGATGCATCATCAAAGCCGCATCCGCAGGCGTAGCGATGCCACCGGCAGAGAAATTCGGCACCGGCAACTTGCCAAACTTGTGGCAGTACTCAATCAGCTCAAACGGAGCCTGATGATTCTTCGCCGCCACCATCAATTCATCGTGACTCATCACCGACAACTGACGCATCTCGCGAATGATGGTGCGCATATGGCGCACGGCCTCGACCACATTGCCAGTACCAGCTTCACCCTTCGTTCGGATCATCGCCGCGCCCTCACCGATGCGACGCAACGCTTCGCCCAGATTCCGGCAGCCGCAAACAAACGGCACATTGAAGGGATGCTTGTCGATATGATTTTCATCATCGGCCGGAGTAAGTACTTCTGACTCGTCGATAAAGTCGACCTTTAATGCCTCTAATACCTGCGCCTCGGCAAAATGTCCAATGCGCGCCTTCGCCATTACTGGAATTGATACCGTAGCCTGTATCTCGCGAATGCAGGTGATGGGCGACATGCGAGCCACTCCGCCGTCGCGGCGAATGTCACTCGGCACCTTGATCAGGGCCATCACCGCCACCGCTCCGGCCTTCTCTGCAATCAGTGCCTGTTCGGCGTTGGTGACGTCCATAATCACGCCACCCTTCAACATCTCGGCCAGGCCGATCTTCTTGCGGAACGCTTCGTTTAAAATCATCTTGCTTACTCCGGATCTTTAGAAATTAGACCATCGCCATTTCTGGCAGCCGGTCCTCGTATCGCGAGGCAATCTTCGCCTCTTCTTCAAACAATGGGCCAAGCCGTTTGAGCCCCTCGACAATTCGAGCGGGACTTTGTCCGGCAAAACTCAACCGAAAACTCTCATTCATCGGCGCACTTACACTGAAGTAGCGCCCCGGCAAATAACTAACCCCGTGCCGCCGCGCTTTTTCAAGCACAGCCCCGCTATCGCAGCCCCGCGGCAGCGTCACCCAGAGATTCATTCCACCCTGCGGCCGCGTAAATCGCGATCCCGCCGGCAACACTCGCTCCAGCATTTCGATCGTCGTCGACAAACGAATCCGGCCCGCATCGAGCACCCGAGCCAGATGCTTTTCGAGCTTTCCCGACCGTGCAAATTCGAGCAGGATCGCTTGCGACAATTGATCCGAATGCAGATCAGTCCACTGCTTTGCCGTCGCCAGCTTCTGGATCAGCGCCTTCGGCCCAATCACCCAGCCCACACGCAATCCTGGAAACGCAATCTTCGAAAAGCTCCGCAGCAACAAAGCCTGCGTCCCCGCACCCAGCGCGCGAATCGTCGGCAAAGCTTCTCCCTCGTAGCGAAGCCGCGCATAGATATCCACTTCAATCAATAAGCGACGCCCCACTCGCGCTGCCTCGGCAATCTCCTGCCGCTCGCTCAAACTCATCGTGTAGCCGGTCGGATTGCGAAAACTCGGAGTCACAATCATCGCTTCAATTCCGCTCTGATTCGCATCCACCGTAAGGTCGCGCCCGAATACATTTCTCACTCCCGGATACACCGGTTCTTCCGTATAGACCAAACCCCCAGGTCCAATCAATGCTTTGTGGATCAGATCGAGAGCCTGCTGGCAACCGGAAGTAATCAACAAGTCATCTTCCTGCGGATCAAACACTCCCTCACCGATCGCCTCTTCCATCAGATACGTCCGCAATGGGCCATATCCCAACGGCGAACCAAGCTGCAACACTTGCGCCGCAGAACGCCGCATTACCTCCGCCGTCACTTCGCGAACCTCTTCCAGCGGAAACAGTTCCTCTGAGGGCCGAGAAGTCGAAAACGAAATTTCCTTCTGCGATTCAGGCGCTTTGTTCTGCACAAAACTCCCGCGCCCCACCTGCCCGTTCGCCAGCCCATCCTCTTCGAGCAACGCATACGCCGCACTCACAGTTGCCCGGTTCAAGCCAAGCTGTTGCGCTAGATCACGAGTAGGCGGCAAGCGATCCCCATCTACCAACTGACCAGCCAATATGTTGCCCTTTAGGCCCTCATAGAGCTGGCGGTACACTGGAATTTCCGATTGGCCGTCGATTTGTGGCAATTGGATCATGTGTTGAATCCATTATGGTAGTCCAATTCTCTCTAAGAAGCAATCCAATGCAAAAAACTCTCGGCTGTGTTCTGATGAGAAGATGCAAGACCGACGCGAAATCCTGATGGCTCTTTCCATGCTCGCCATGGACGCAAACGCAGAAGACGACCAGACCACGATTTACATCCCCGAGCGCCAAACCGAAAAGGACCGCCCCTTCCTGCTCGACTTCATGGAAGAATACGCCTTCGCTATGATCGTTAGCTCCAAAGGCGGCTTGCGCGTCACCAACGTACCCACCCTGTTCGAGCGCTCTCCCCAAGGCTGGGGCAAGCTCTGGTGGCACATTTCAAAGAACAACCTTCAGAACAATGCGTTCGACGGCAACGAGGAATGCATCGCTGTCTTCCATGGCCCGCACGCCTACATCTCACCCAACTGGTACAAGGCGAAGAACGCCGTGCCTACCTGGAACTTCTCCGTGGTTCACGCCACCGGCAAGCCCAGACGCATCGACAACGACGAAGCCTTCGCCAACAGCCTCAAGAATCTGGTCGCCACCAACGAAGCTAAACACGGCGGCGGCGATGTTTGGGATTATTCAAAACTTCCTGACTCCTACCTCAAGGGCATGCGCCAGGGCATCGTCGCCTACGAGATGACCATTGACAGAGTAGAGGCGAAATTTAAGATGGGCCACGAGCGGTCTGCCGCAGATCGCGACGGCACGCTAAAGGGCCTGGCGACCAGCAAAATGGAACGCAACATCCTTGAGCTCACCCGCGACTATTACAAGCGCAACCCCGTCTAGGCAGGCAGCTCGCGAAGACCTCCGCAAGGGCCTCACCCGAGACTCAGTGCCTGGGATAGGGTCGAAGAGAAGGGTGAACTTCGTTGGCATGCAATTGGAGCGGTTCAGCTAGCTTCGCGGCAACATAAGGTACTGCTGGTAGTGCACTCGTTTAGTGAGGAAGTCAATAGCCAGAAAATCATCCGCATCATCTCAGCCCGCATCATCTCAGCCCGCAGTGCTCAAGCTCATGAGATCCGAAGTTATCAGGAACACGGAATGGACAGATCAAGAGAAGCATGCGCTGCGCCTCGTGTCCAGGAAACAAACGCTCAAGAACCATTCCAAACTTGATTTCAGCGATATCCCACAACTTACCAAACAGTAATTGACGAGTAGGATCCAGCTAAAAGAAGTACAGCGGAAAGTGGCCTTAATCGTACGGCTCGACCCGGAAGTCCTCAACTGGCTCAAATCCAAAGGAGCAGGCCATTTGACGAGGATCAACGACATTTTCCTTAATCTGATGGAAGCTGAAAGGCACCCCAGTTGATTTGTGCTTCTTGCTGCTGCGCGTCTGGCAGAGCCCCTGTTGCCGGAAGAGCTATGGGCTCAAGTCGCAAGCCGCCACTTCAATCTGCCAGCAGAAGTCGTTTAGCTTCTGATCGCCTGAGCCACTGGAATTCGGCTTAACCCACCAACTCGCGAATCACCTGCCCATGCACATCCGTTAGCCGCCGGTCGATCCCGTTATTGCGATAGGTCAGCCGCGTGTGATCGATCCCCAACTGATGCAACAACGTCGCATGAACGTCATAGCAATAGACCGGCTTCTCCACCGCTTTGTAACTCCACTCATCCGTAGCACCATAACTGACTCCACCTTTAAACCCACCACCTGCCAGCCACGAAGTAAACCCATTCGGATTGTGGTCGCGGCCCAGGCTCCCCTGACTGCAAGGCATCCGTCCAAACTCAGTCGTCCAGTACACGATCGTGTCTTCCAGTAATCCGCGCGCCTTCAAGTCCTCGAGTAACCCCGCCACAGGTTTATCGAGCGCCGTCCCCAACTCGCCATGATCCTTTGCCAGATTCTCGTGGCTATCCCAATTGCGCCTCGGGAAACCGTTATCCGCCCCGCTCCAGATCTGCACAAAGCGAACGCCGCGCTCGATCAGTCGCCGTCCCACTAGACACCTCCGCCCCAGGTCTGCAGTGATCTCCTGATCCATGCCGTACAGCTTGCGAGTCGCATCGCTCTCGCCTTCAATACCCAACACTTCAGGCGCACTCAACTGCAACTTAGCCGCCATCTCATAGGAAGCAATCCGGGCCTCCAGCCGCGAGTCTCCCTCTCTGCCCTGCATATGCCTTCGATTTACTTGCTCCAGCAACGCCAGTCCATCACGGTCTCCTTCTTTTGTGATGTACTTCGCCGACGCCGGCGCTTCCAGATCATAAATCGGATGCGCACTCCCCACCCTCACCGTAGTCGCCTGGTGCGTGGCAGGCAGGAATCCTCCCGACCAGTTTGCCGACCCATTTGGCGGCAATCCCCGTGGATCCGGCAACACCACAAACACCGGCAGCTTATCGTTCAGACTCCCCAGCGCATAGGACACCCAGGCCCCCGCACTCGGAAAACCTGGCAGGATAAATCCAGTATTCTGCATGAAAGTCGCCGGGCCATGAATATTCGACTTAGTCATCATCGACTGTACAAACGCCATATCATCGACACACTTCGCCGTATGCGGAAACAGATCACTCACCCACTTACCGCACTTGCCATATTGCTTCCACCCCCACGGGCTCGGCATCACCACACCAGGGTTGCTCTGAAATAGCTCCACCTTCTCACCTGGATCCCATTTCTGCCCCGCCTTCTCGATCAGGCGCGGCTTGTAGTCGAAGGTGTCACACTGGCTCGCCGCCCCCGACATGAAGAGTTGGATCACCCGCTTCGCGCGCGGCTTGTGGTGCAAGCCCCCACCTTCTTGCGCCATCAGGCTCGACAACGCAACACCGCCCAGCCCGCCACCCGAATTCAAAAGAAAACTTCTACGATCCATCATCTACCTCAATCGACAAACAAAAACTCATTCGCATTCAGAAGCAATCGGCACAAGTTCGCCATGCCGTGCTTGGCCGCATAGGCATCATAGCCACGCCGCTCCGAGGCATCCATCTCACGTCCCAGCACCAGCCACCCCGCCTCGGCTACATTCCCCTTCACGCGCTCTGCCAGATGCTCGGCCATCCGCACCACAAACGGATTGTTCAACATCGCCAGCGCCTGAATCGCCGTCAGCGTAGTTGATCGCTTTGGAGTCTGCACTGAAGGGTCAGGACAATCGAGGCGCTCCATAAACGGATCCTGCACGCTCCTCACCACAAAGCGATAAATGCTTCGCCGGTAGGCACCCTCCGAATCGGGATCAAAACTTGCATAGTCGTAAATCGGAGAATGATCATCCTTGAACCGGAACATCCTCACGCCCGGCCCACCCATCGTGAGATCCAGCTTTCCGGCAACAGCGAGTGTCGCATCCCGCACACTCTCGGCGTCAATCCGGATCCGGTTCATCCGCCAGAGCAATCGATTGTCTGAATCCGCTTTCGCCGCCACCTCATTCTGCTTTGAACTCTGCCGGTACACGGCGCTGGTAACGAGCAGCCGATGCAACTGCTTCATCGACCCCTTCGCTTCATCGCGAAACCACAGCGCCATCCAGTCTAGTAACTCCGGGTGGGTCGGCTTCGACCCCATCCGCCCAAAATCACTCGGCGTATCCACTAGTCCTGCTCCAAAGTGGTAGTGCCAGACGCGATTCACGATCGATCGCCAGGTCAGCACATTCTTCTCATCCACAACCCATTTTGCAAGAGCCGCCCGTCGCTCCCCCTCGTCTCCTACAGCAAACTCAGCATTGAGTCCAGGCACACTGCGCAGCGCCCCCGGCGTTACCAGTTTTCCGGGCGAACCGACACTCCCACGCTCCAGCACCTGCACTGGTCTCGGCTCGAGCGAAGGCCGAAAATTCCCAACTCGCGCAAAGAATCCAGCCCCGGAATAAACCAGTTTAGGCGCAGGCAAAGCCGCAATCTTCTGATCTAAAAGTTTCCCTTCTGCCTTCCACACCTCAATCGCAGCGTAGGTCGCCGGACCGACAAGCGCATCCACCAGCTTCTGCCGTGCCGCACGGTCCACCACCCTCCGCGCTTCCAGTTCTTTCTTCTCCAAAACCTGTGCCGCATTTTTCGGCTCACCCAAATGCGCCAGCAGCAATCCCGCATCCTGGATCCGGTCATCGAGCGTCACAATCTCTGGCGTAGAAGCAAACTCCACCTTGTCGAGCAAGGGCTGCATTCGTTTCTGCAAGTCCAGCTTCTCGCTCATCAATCCACGCCTCACCGCATTCACTGCCGGGTCCTCGTCATAGGGCCGGTCCGCACGATCCACGCCAGCAAACACCGCCTGCAACTTGTAGTAGTCTTCCTGCGGTATCGGATCAAACTTGTGGTCATGACACCGCGCACAGTGCGCCGTCATGCTCGTAAAGGTTGATACTGTCGTCGCCACCATATCATCGCGATCCAGCACCCGCGTCAGCTTCTTGTCCATCGTGCCTTCACGCAATTCCTGATGCCCCACAAAATCCCAAGGCCCCGCCGCAAGAAACCCGGTTGCTTCAAAGGCCCGCGCATTCCCCGCATACAAAACGTCACCTGCAATCTGCTCCTCCACAAATCGCGCATACGGCACATCCTCGTTCAAAGCCCGGATCACTGCATCGCGGTAAGGCCACGCATTGGGCCGCGGCTTGTCCTTGTCGTAACCATGGGAGTCCCCGTAATGCACCACATCGAGCCAATGCCGCGCCCAGCGTTCCCCATATCGAGGAGAAGCAAGCAGGCGGTCTACCAACTTTTCATAAGCATCAGGCGAGGCGTCACGCTCAAACGCCACCACTTCGGCAGGTGTCGGTGGCAATCCGTGCAAGTCAAAATACAGCCGCCGGATCAGTGTTTTGCGATCCGCTTCCGGAGACGGCACAAGGCCTTTCTCGCGCAGCTTAGCCGCTATGAAGCGATCAACAATCGTCCTCCCGGACAACTCGGGCAACTTCGGCTTTTCAAGCGGACGCAAGGACCACCAGGTCTCATCCAGCTTCTTACCCGCCGAATCGTCCCGAGCCCCTTCCGCAATCCAGCGCCGGATCAGCTCCACCTGTTGCGTTCTTAGCGGCCCACCCACTTTGGGCATAGAAGGCTTCTCACCACTCACCACAATCCACAACATGCTCTCGTCGAGCTTGCCCGCAACCACATTCGCCGCCACCTGCGCGTAAGAAGCTAGACTCACTTCCGCCGCGCCCTTGTTCGCTGGATGGCAGACCACACAGCGCTCCACAAGAATCGGCTGGATATCCCGAACAAAACTGACGGCTTGCGCCGACAATAACTGCTCACCCAAAAGCAGAACCAAAAATGAAA
The DNA here is from genome assembly GCA_025354885.1 of Acidobacteriota bacterium. Lineage (GTDB taxonomy): Bacteria > Acidobacteriota > Terriglobia > Bryobacterales > Bryobacteraceae > Bryobacter. The sequence continues at coordinate 14,624 of JANXLY010000205.1, forward strand.
AACACTTCACGGCCTCAGCATATCAAGGCCGCGCGTGAGCTTTGCGCCCTGTCAGAAGCCGCAGGATCGTCACCGGCAGTGTTACCACTTCCCACACCAGTTGCAATACTCCAGAAACAGCGATCCCCACAATTCGGAATGGAAGTAACAATAACCAGACCAGCGGATAGAGCAGCAGCGCTACAAGCGCTAGCGGCCAGCAAAGTACAAACAGAACGATCCACATGAGAAACGTCAACATCGCTTCACCTCCACCCAAGAATACGCAAAGGGGGCGAACATTGTTCACCCCCTCTGCGATTTTAAACGATTGTGGATTTACTGTTTGACAGCAATTACCGTACCCAGTTGGTTCTGGCTCGGAACGGAGCGCAGTAACACCAGAACAGAAATCGCATTGCCCGGCGGCACGGCATCCGGAATCTTGACATTCAATTGCCACAGCCCGACATAGTTCGGAGCCAGTCCTGAGAACAAAACGTCAGCTGCTGCAACGGGCCTGCCATTGATCAACACGTCCGGTCGCTCACCAACCGCCAGCGGTCCGCTCGGAGACGGTGCTCCATCAGCCGGTGTATTCGATACCGCACCGATTCCAGTGCCGTAAAACGCAATGACCTTCCCGCGTGCAATCGGATTCGTAATCGTGTTTACAGTGCCATCTTCATTGATCGCCGAGACTTGCCCGCGTCCATTCGCAGTTGCCGTAAAGAAGCCTGGCGATACGTCCACGATCCGCACCAGACTCGATGCCAACACTTGCCCAGTGGACTTCTTCACCACCGTCACGTCAGCATTGCTCCCAGGCTGCGCGCTCCACGGGATCTGATAATTGATCTGTCCGGAACTCACAAAGTAGAGCGGCACCGGAGAGTCGTTGAACAACACTTGGGTATCTGCCAACTCCTTCGGCAACGTTGCAGTAGAAGCAACAACGGTCTCATCCGCAAACTTGCCACCCTGCGCATACATCGAGGCAATCATCCCTGGAGCAAGATTGATGGTCTGCTGATTGGCACCATTTACACTGGCCTGTGCCTGATAGTAAAAGGCGATCCGGTTCGACGCATCGGACATGATCAGATTCGAATTCTGATCCACTTTGATGTCCAGCGGAAATACAATTCCTGCCGTGGCGAGATTCGAACGCGAATTGCTGGTCAGCTGCTCATAGGCAGGAAAACGCAAGGCACGTCCATTGTTGCCATCCGTAATCCAGAGCTCAGCAGTCTTCGGGTCAGAATGCACACCTTGTGGAACACTAAAACCTGAGAGTGTGAGCGCCGGTGTCGGGTCATTTCCAGCTTGCGTAACACGGTTAAAGATCATCAGCCGTGTGTTTCCACCGTCCACTACATACATGCGATCATCCACGTCGACTGTGATCCCGCGAGGGCCGTTAAATCGTTTCTGGTCGTTGCTTGCAATCGTCGAGATAAAGTCCGCTTGACCAAACACCGAAGCCGCCGCCTGACCATTCGTAAAGTCGCCGCCATTCGGTCTTAAGAACAACAATACGCGATTGTGCGCATTGTCAGACACTACCAGATGCCCTCCCGTAGTAAATGCCAGACCCATCGGCGCGCTCATGTTGCGCGGGCTCGCATCGGTAATTCGTCCCGTAAAACTCGACTGCCCAAGAACAAGATTCGGCTTCAGATTCGCAAGGTTGTCGAAGGGGCGAGGATAGCGAATGACTCGGCTGTTCAGCGTATCCGCAATATACAAGTCGCCATTTGCGTCCACCGCCACCGCGTGCGGCAGAAACAAACCAGTCTGGTTCGCAATATTCTGATTTCCGTCTGGAGAGTTGATCGTAGTTCTTGTCAGGCTCACCTGTCCAATCACCAGATCCGCCGGCTGGCCCACCGCCACGCTTCGCACATCCCGGTATCCAAGCACCCGGTTATTCAACGTATCCGCGATGTACAGCGTATTGCCATCCAGCGCAATTCCGCCGCCGCGATAGCCTCTGTTCTGGAAGATGCCAACAAAGAAAAATTCCTTGCCTTCCACCAGATTCGGCGAGTTCAGATCAAGGCCCGTCTGACCCAACACCTTCGTAGCCGGATTGCTATAGGGCGATCCGCCCGAGATCATCAAAACCCGATGGTTGTTTGCATCCACTACAAACAGATTGTTGCCAAAGGCAACCGCATCCACCGGAAGACTAAGTCCAGCAGCACTCGGCACCCGCAATCCACGATTTGCATCTCCCGTGTTGAAGTCGGATTGCCCGATCACATCCCTCATCTTGGGCGAAAACGAAGTGGATGTTTCTGGACTCCACGTATCTGGCACGTCATAGCGAACAATGCGGTTATAGCGGGCATCCACAATAAACGGTGCATTGTTCACGACAAAGATCGATTCCGGAGAGCCAAGCGCCTGATCATTCACCGGCGGCAGAGCCGGCTGTCCCGCAACCTGAATCGCGATTCCCAGAATCCGGTCTGCAGCTTGTCCGGTGGCACTTGGATTGCGAAATACCAATACCCGCCCGCGTCCGTCAGATACATAAAGTCGGCTGTCTGCGCCAAACGCAAGCCCTGAAGGCACGGCGAGTGTCGACTTTTCACGAGCATCCGTATTCTGCGTATTCGAGATCGTGTTCAATTGCCCGAGCACGATGTCCCCATCCAGACCAAACGAGCCCGGAACCAGCACCCGCGCCGGATAGCGAATCACCCGATTGTTTCCAGAATCTGCCACCCATAAATTCCCAGCCGCATCAAACGCGATGCGGATTCGAAATACATTGACGCCCAGGTCGCTGAAGTAAAAAGAACTCGCAGTTGGCGTGGCGCGCCCTCGGTTTGCCAGCCGTCCGTTATTCCCACCACTGGCGCTGCCAAAGGTTTCCTGCCCCAGCATCACGTCGATTTCGAGCAATTGATCCAGCGGCTGATCAAAGGGCTTTGGGTAACGCAACACCCGGTTGTTGTTGGTGTCGACGACATACAGGTTCCCCTGAGCATCCACCACCAAGCCGGTCGGTTGATTCAGCCCTGTTGTAAAGGTAGTCCCCGGTCCATTCGCATTGCTGGAAAAACGGTCCCGCTGACCGATAACCAGATCTGCCGGAGCCCCATTCGCCGCATTCACCGGGTTCTTCCACGCCAAAATACGGTTGTTCCCTGAGTCGGCCACATACAGAATCGGAGGCGATGAACTTGTATCAAGCGCAATCCCCTGGGGGGTCGTCAACTCCCGGCCTTCAACGAAATTCGGTGAAGTCGTAACTGGTAGTGGATCTTTTTTGGGATGGCCCAAAATTCGGGATGGAACGGGGTTGAGCTGCACGCTCACGGGCTGCGCAAATAAGACTTGGGAAGTGATAGGCGCTAACAAAGCGCCAGACAGGGCTATACCCTGCACCAAAAAGTTGATTTTCATTCGATTTATTCCTGTATAGGACAGACGCGGGGAGAGTCCGTTTCTACGCTCTCTATTATCTCAGAAATGGAAAGAGATGCTATTCATACAACTATCGGTAGCTGGCCGCATAGAATATAAGTAATGATGTGGATTTTGCTTTTCACCACCCTCAGCGCCGGCTTGCTCGAAGAAGCCCGCGATCGACAGGATTCCGCCTGGATCACCGCCCAGGTCTCCAGGCTCAACGCAATCGCCGCCAAACCCGGCAGCGATGCCAAGGCTAATTACGAACTTGCCCTCGCGCAAAGCTACCTCGCGGAGGTCGCTATGGAAAAAGGCGACAAGCGCGCCAGCGCCGCTGCTGCAGAAGCCGGTATCGCGCCCGCCCGCAAGGCAGTCGCCGCTCAGGACAACAATTCCGAATACCATCGCATCCTCGGCACGCTCTGCGGCCAGATCATCCCCGCCAACGTGTTCGCCGGCCTCAAATATGGCCGTTGTGCCATGGACGAAGTCGCCAAGGCCATCGAACTCAATTCCAAATCTGCCGAAAATTACCTCTCGCGCGGTGTTGGCAATTATTACCTGCCGCCCTCTTTCGGCGGTGGCATCGATAAGGCGATCGAAGACTTCGATAAAGCGATCTCCATCGATCCCAAGTTCGCCGAAGCCCATCTCTGGAGGGGTATCGCACTTCGCAAATCAGGCAAGAACGCCGAAGCCCGCAAAGCCCTGAGCAAAGCCCTCGAACTCAACGCCAAACGCCTCTGGGCCAAGACCCAACTCGAAAAGACCCCAGAAAAATGAAATGGCCCCAGGCTCTTGCCCTGAGCGCAGTTTTCGCTGCGCTCACCGCTCTTGGCTTGCTCGTTTTTCCCGGTCATAGCTTCCTGCTCAGCGACACCCAAATCTATGTGCCGCTGTTTGAACACCTCCGCGATTCGCGCCTTCTCAACAACGAATTGATTCTTTCCGGCGCGCACCTTAGCTACACCATCTACGACGAAGTCAGCCTCGCACTCAACCGCAGCCTCGGCTTCAGCTTCGAGCAAGTCCTGTTCGGACAGCAATTCCTCTTCCGCTGGCTCGGCTACTGGGGTGCCTTCTGGCTCGCCCGCGCCTGCGGGTTGCCACTCGGCGCAAGCGTCCTCACCAGCGCTCTCCTTTGGCTCGGTGCTTTCGTATTCGGCCCTGCCATCATCACAACTGAATTCGAGCCCGTCCCTCGCGGCTTCGCCGTCCCACTTGTGGTCGCATCGCTCGGCGCGCTCGCCGCTGGCCATCGCAACGCCTCCGCACTCTTCACCGCAATTGCATTCCTCTACCATGCCCCCGCTGTCTGGCCCGTCCTCCTCATCGCCTTATTCCTCCGCGACTGGCGCACCCTCTCCTACGTCGCCGCTGCGGCAATCCTGCTGCTGACTCTCGCCCTCAACCAGCCCGGTACCGTTCAGGCCCAACCCTTCTTCAGCCTGATCGATGCTGCCCATCGCGAAATCCTTCAATCCCGCGCCTCTTACAACTGGATCTCCCTCTGGCCCTGGCAGTTCTGGGCCCAGTATCTGCTCACTGCAACCCTCGCTCTTGCCGCGTTCGCTCGTATCCGCGACATTATCCCCACCGCCGTCCAACCCTATTTCCGCTGGCTTCCGCTCATCGGGCTCGCCATGATGCCCATCTCTTACCTGCTGCTCGAACAGCTCGGTTGGGCGCTCTTCCCTCAAGTCCAACCCATGCGCTCGCTCCTCTATTGCCACCTCTTCTGCCAGTGGCTCGGTGCTATCGCTGCCTGGCGTGAGCTCGAAGATCGCCAATGGCTCCGCGCCGTCGCCTGGATGATCATTCCCCTCAGCCTCTCCCTCCGTGGAGACCTCCTGCAAATCCCCCCCGACGGCTGGTGGAAGCAGGCTCTCCTTCTCGCCGTCCTCTTCCCCGCCGTCTATATTGCTGCGAAATGGCCTCGCCGTGAATGGGCCTGGGCCACCTGCTTTCTCCTCGCACTCTTCTTCGGAGAAGTCCTCAAAGCCCGCGCCTACAGGCCCGTCGAAACCACTTCCCTCGATGAACTTGCTGTCTGGGCCAAAGACCGTACGCCCGTCGATTCTGTGTTCCTCTTCGGCGATCTGGGCCGCCGCCTCGAACCCGGCATCTTTCGAGCTCGCGCCACCCGCGCCGTTTATGTCTGCTGGAAACAGGGCGGCCAAGTGAACTACTTCCCCCAATACGCGCAAATCTGGTGGGAACGCTGGCGTGCCTTGCTTGCTCCCAATCACCCTCCCCTCGACTACAACGACCTCCGTCGACGTGGCATCCAATACCTCGTCCTCACCACCCAAAACCCCACCAAAGACATCCCCGTCGTTTACGCTTCGCCCGCCTACCGCGTCTACCAGCTCAATCCGTAGCCATCTACTTCAGCCCGGCTCGGCACCGAAGGCTGCGCACCCATCTTCATTACCGAAAGTCCCGCCGCAACACTGGCAAACTGCATCGCCGCAAGCATCGTCTTTCCCTCAACAAGCGCCACCGACAGCGCTGCATTATATATATCCCCGGCACCGGTCGTATCCACTGCCTCAACAGCAATCGCAGCCACTTCAAGATCGCCAAACCTGCTTCCCCGCGCCCCACGTTTGAGCAACACCCTACGGCCCGCAAGATCCCCCAACTCCAGTGCTTCCGTTTCATTCGGCGTCAAAAGATCCACCGCCTCCAGCAACTCCCGCGACAAGTGCTGCGCAGGTGCCGGATCGAGGATCGTAGTCACTCCTTCCTCCTTTGCCATCCGCAGCAAGGCCGCCACAATTGCCAGTGGAGTCTCCAGTTGAAACAACGCATATTGCGCCCCGCGAAATACGCTCCGCAACCGCTCCAGTTCCCCCACACTCCATTCAAAATTCGCCCCTGACGCCACAACAATTGAGTTCTGCCCCCGCTCATCCACCGTGATCGTCGCAACTCCCGTCGGCGCAACCGTTGTCTCCAGCACTTCACCCACATCCACTCCAACACTCGCCAGGTTCGCTTTAAGTTTCTCCCCAAAAAGATCCACGCCCACCCGGCCAATCATCGACACACTTCCCTTGCCAAGCTTCGCCGCCGCATAAGCCTGATTCGCCCCCTTCCCGCCGGGCACCATCGCAAAACCGTTCCCCAACACCGTCTCTCCAGGCACCGGAATCCGCCCGCACTTCACCACCAGATCCATGTTCAGGCTACCCACCACGACCAGCTCAGACACAAGTCAGGCTCCCAGGTCAACGCCGAGCTTTTTCAACTCCTCAGCGTAATAGCGTTTGTGAAGAATATCGAACTCTTCACTACCTTCAAGAATGCCCTTCTTCTGCGTCAGCACCTTCGCCCGCGCATCCCGATCCGCCTTCTCCTCCACCTGCAGAATATCCGTGAACGCTCTTACAATCTCCAGCCTCACGTCGTTCTGTTCCTTCTTCACTCTGGTTTCGCGCTGCTTGCGCAACATCGCCGCCAGCGTATGCGAAAGATCGGTGATCTTGTCGCGCGACAGCTTCATGCCATCGTTCGTTTCTCGCCCTGCTGCGCGAATGATCTTCCGCTCCCGCACCATTGTGCTCTTGATTTTGCGAAACATATCCTGATACGAAACAGCATTGTTCCGCATGTACTCTGTGTACTGTTCCAGAATCTCCCGCACTTCATCGTTCAGCCTGTCCTCAATTGCGAGGTCAGTCACGATGACGTCAGAGATTTGCTCCGCCAGCCCTTCCGGGTTCGCGGTATCAATAAAGGTCGGATTCAAACGCTGCACCAGGCGGCGTGAGAGGTAGGCAACAAGTTCTTTGGCAATCAGCATGTACGGTCTATGGATAGTGTATCGAGATGCGCTTGAGCCTTAGTTACGTTTAGCCCCGCCAACGCTGCAGACATCGCACCGGCCATATAAAACCAGCTCATGCGCAGTCGCTACAAAACCCGCTGGCAAATTCGGTTTTACTTGCACCGGGCAACCAGGCAGATCAAATACCTTGCCGCAGTTCCGGCAGTGAAAATGATGGTGATGCGCCTTGCCCGACACTTCATAGCGGGACGAATCGCCCGGCAGATCTACCGGCGTCAACCAGCCTTCTTCCACCAGCGCTTTGATGTTCCGGTATACCGTCGCAATGCCAAGTCCCTTGATCTTGCTCCCGGCATGCTCCAGTACTTCCTGCGGTCCCAAGGGACGATCTACTGCGATAAAAACATCGCGAATCGCCGACTTCTGCCGCGTGTTGCGCTGCAACACCGTCTTTGATTCTGTCTCAGGCAACTGCGATTGGCCCATGATTGTCACAATGTCCTTCGTGTGGATGATGCAAATGTCCATCCACCAGGTAATCCACATGATCCCCATGCGGCACCGGCTCGTGTCCGCAGCCCTCTCCGTGCACATGCCCGGCCTCGTGCGCCTCACAGGCATGACCAACAGTACAGGTGGCCGGATTCGCTTCCGTCACCTCCAGTGTGTGTTCGTCAAAGTGCCCTTCATGCGAATGATGCAGATGCCCGTCATGCAGATAATCCACATGCCCCTCATGCAATACCGCAGTGTGCCCGCAGTCCGGGCCATGCACGTGCGTACGGTCGTCGTGTATGTGATGTTCCATAACTTATTCCTTCTCTCCCTTCGCTTGCTTTACTTGCGGCCGCAAAACCGTCTGCTCGGTCGAGTGTGCCAGTGCATTAAACACCAGACCCGCCACATGCTGATCCGCCAGCGAATACAAAATATGTTTCCCCTGCCGTCGCCGTGTCAACAGATTTTCGCTCCGCAAAATTCTCAATCGTTGTGAAATCGTCGACAATTCCTCATGCGTCGCCGCCGCGATTTCACTGACGCAGGCTTCACCTTGTGACAGCATCGCCAGTGTCCGCAGCCTCGGAGTATCTCCCAACGCCCTGAAAATCCGCGCCGCAGCTTCAATCGCAGCCTCTTCTACTGGCAGCAAAGGTCGTCTCCGGTGTTCCGGGTCATTCGGCACGCACGGCTTTGAATCCAATTTTGATTTCACTTGAACAACTATTCAAGTGTAGCCTATTGCCAATCGTGAGTCTAAATTTTTTGAACAATTTTTGTCAGCTTCCCCATCAAAACTTTGAATAGGCAAATGAAATCAATTCGCGCCAAACTGAAACAACGATGATCCCCAAGTCGGACATAGAAACGCTTCTCGAATGCTACCTGCGCATCTATTCAGCCTGCCATGTGCCTAGCCCGGCTCGGGGAAAGAAATCTTCGTCCGTAAGCTCCAATCAGGCCGTAGTTCTCGACAATTTGAGCCTTACCAGGGGAGTCACCGTCCTCAATCTCGCCAGCCACATGGGTGTCGCCCCTTCTACCATGTCCCTCACTCTCGACCGCCTCGAGCGCGGTGCCTTCATCAAACGAATCAAAGATCGCGAAGATGGCCGCCGCACTTACGTCTTCCTCACCCCCGACGGCGACCGCATCAAGCGTGGCCAAAAGATTCTCGAACCAGAACGTATCGCCGCCCTTCTCGGTAACCTGACCATCAACAAGCGCAAACAGGCCATCGCCGGTTTACGCAACCTGATGGAAGCCGCCAACACCCTCGTCCCTCAATCCTGATTGCGATAAGCTCTCGGATATGAACCGTAGAAACTGGATCGCCAGCGGCATTGCCGGTTCTGCACTCGCCGCCCAGCAAAAACTCGACCAAATTGAAATCCCCAAACGCACGTTTGGTAAGACCGGCGCACAGCTCACAATCATCGGTCAGGCCGGCGGCCGCTTCCCCCTCATCAGTTTTGAAGAAGCGAAAGAGGTCACCCGCCGTGCCTTCGATCTCGGCATCAACTATTTCGATACCGCCCACAGCTACTGGAACGGCCGCAGCGAAGAGGTCTATGGCGAAGCCCTCAAAGGGATCCGCAACAAAATTTTCCTCACCACCAAGAGCACCCAACGCGACAAAGCCGGTGCCATGCGCGAACTCGAACTCAGCCTCAAACGACTCAAAACCGATCACGTCGATCTCTGGCAGATCCACTCCGTCAGCGAACTCGATCAGGTTGAAAAAATCTTCGCCCTCGGCGGTGCCATAGAAGCCTTCGAAGAAGCCAAAAAGAAAGGCCTCTGCCGCTTCATTGGCTTCACCGGCCACCACGATCCGCAAGTCCACCTTGCCATGCTTCGTCGTTACGAAAAATACGACACCATCCTCATGCCCCTCCACGCCGCCGACCCGGCTTATCTCAGCTTCGAAAAAGCTGTCCTGCCAGAAGCCGTCAAACGTGGTCTCGGCATCCAGGCCATGAAGAGCACCGCCAACGCTAAACTACTCCAGACCCTCAGCGTCCGCCAGTGCCTCCAGTACGTCCTCAATCTGCCCGTTCACTGCCTCGCTCTCGGCTGCACCACAATCGGTCAACTCGAAGACGACGTCCGCATCGCCAAATCCCTCTCCACTCTCGACGAGTCACAACTCACAGAACTCCGCGACCGCGTAACCCGCGCCAGGATCCATGGCCCCAGGCTCGAAGACTGGAAGCGCGACACCACTCTCACCGCCGGTCTGCAAAAAACCTACACCGGTGGTTGAGTTTTAGGCACCATTCCTATACGATGCAGCGAGTCATGAAATACGCAGCGGTATCCTTACTCCTCGTCCTTTGCGCTTGTCAGCAAGGCAATCAAATCCCCACGCAGCCAGCCGAACTCGTCGGCGCAAACGCCACCTGGGGCAATACAGAAGGCCCTGCTGTGGATTCGAAGGGCACTCTCTACTTCACCTCTCGTGGCTCTTACAAAGGCATCGTCAACTGGGACGAAAAGAACGGCTTCAAGGAATGGCTCGCCGTCGCTACCAAAGAAGGTCCCGGCGGTCTCTACTTCGATGAGCAGGACAACCTCTTTGTCACCGCAACCGGCGAACAGCAAATTCTCAAAGTCGCCCCCGACAAGAAAGTCAGTGTCGTCGCTGAAAACTTCGATGCCATGCCCGGCAAAAGCAAAGGCCCCAATGACCTCGTCGTGCTCAAAGACGGCACCATCTTCTTCACAGAGCCCAATGGTTACGACGGCACTTCCCCAAAAGGCACCATCTACCGCATCCCCAAAGACGGAAAACCCGCAGTCTTCAGTCAGGAAATTACCGGCCCCAATGGCATCATCGTCAGCCCCGACCAGACCACCCTGTTCGTCAGCCACAACGTGGCCGCCAACACGAGCCACATCAACCGTTGGCAGCTCAAATCCGACGGCACGGCAGGCCCGATGGAGCAATTCGCAAAGATCGAAGCCTGCCAGGCCGACGGCATGGATATCAACCAGCAGGGCGATATATGGCTCACCTGTTACTCCCACGGTGCGGCCTACCTGATTACCCCCACGGGCCAGACCAAAGAGAAAATCACCACTGCTCAGAAGGCACTTACGAACGCCATCTTCGGACGCGGCCCCAACCGCAACTGGCTCTACATGACAAGCTCCGACATGGATCGCGTCACCGGCTACATCTACCGCGCAAGAGTCCAGATCGGCGGCACCCGCTAACGCTCACCCCTCGTATCGCAACAGCAACAGCGTCGCGTCGTCATGCGGCTCCACGCCGTCCAGATAAGTCGCCAGCGCCCCCCGCAACCCATCATGCAATTCCTGCAAACTCCCGCTCGCATTCGCGACAATAGACGCCGCGATCCGCTCCCGCCCAAAAAACTCATTCGGGGCCCGTCGACCCTCCTCCACTCCATCGCTAAACAACACAACCGTATCTCCAGCGTCTAACTGCATTGTCGCCACCGTGTAAGTCGCCACGTCAATCAGCCCCACAGGAAATCCATCCTGATCGAGCGCCTCAAGGCTCGGCCCTCCAATCGCTCTCCCATGCAAAACAAAAGGCCGTGAATGCCCCGCATTCACAAAACTAATCCGCCCACTCGCTTCGACAACACAGGCAAACAGAGTCGCGTATTTCTCCCCTTCCGTCCTTTCAATGAGAAATCGGTTTAGACGCGGCAACCAGTCCTCAAGCGCCGCTCCCGCACTCGCCGCCTCAAGCAGCACGCCCTGCAACAGCGAGGCCAGCAGCGCCGCTCCCACGCCCTTGCCGGACACATCCGCCACTGCCGCCAGCCAACTACCGTCCGGCCGTCGCAACACGTCATAAAAATCCCCACCCACCTGATGCGTTGGAATCGAAGACCCCACCGCCTTCAGAAACCCCTCTGCCACCAGCTTCCTCGGCAACAGGTTCGCCTGTATCGTTCGCGCCAGCGCCAGTTCCTGCTCAAGTCGATGCCGCTTCCGCTCCTCCTCGAGCAATCGCGCATTCTCCAGAATGGACGACGCCTCAAGCGCCAGCGTCTGCAGCAATTCTCGATTCCCCTGTTGATCCTCAAGCTCTGCCACGCGCGAATCCATATAGATCAGCCCCACCGTATCGTCGATCGTCGCCGACATCGTCTCCCCTGCCTCAACGCTCCCCCGCAAGCGCAGCAGCGGCACACAGAGCGCACTTCGCAACTCTAGCCCATCCATCGATTCGTTAAAGCGCGAGGACCAATCCGCCATCGGATCAAATTGAAAACTCAACAGTTCCTTGCGTTCCCGCAGTGCCTTCTGGATCAGGGTAATGGGAACAGGCAGCTTGCTCGAATCGAGAGGCCGCCCCGCACCGTCGCGCCCCAGTTCAACACTCAATTTCCCGTCGTTCTCGAGCAGCAGAAATCCGCGATCGCATCCCGTCACCGTCAGCGCCGCTTCGATCACCGTCGCCAGCACATCCTGCGTCGACATCGCATGTTCAAGGCTCCGCGCCACCTCAGTCAATGCCCGCAATTTCGACAGTTCGGTCGTCCCAACGCTTCCCGTTCCAGGCATCCGACCCATCAGTTGCCGGATCCCCGCCTCGTTCTTCTTCACAATCAGAATGCGATACCCGTCTTCAAGGCCAAAGTCGATCACATCACCCGCAACCAGCTTCACCTCACCATCAACCTTGATGTCATTCACCTGCACCCCGTGCAGGCTCACTAAATCCTCAAGCCACAATTCCCCGCCGCGATCATGGATCAGCGCATGCTTCCGCGAAACACGGCTATCCCTCAAAATCAGGTGGTTGTCGCTATGCCGCCCCATCGAAAACGGAAAATGATCCAGCGGTACCTGGATCGAATTCCCCGAAGGATTGATAACGGTCAACTCGTAAGACACTGGAAACTTAATCTATCCGTGCGCAGCCTTTGCCATCTCATCGGCACGCAATCTCTGGCAGTGTGAGCAATAGCCGCCGATTTCGGTCCTGGCAATCCGGATCTCGAATCCGAGCGTTTCTTCCACTTCTTTGCGCAACTTCGCCAGCGGCTCTCCAAAGTACTCTTCCACTTTTCCACAACGCAAACAGATGATATGCGCGTGTTCGCCCTTCATCTTCGTCTCGTAATAGTGCTGGTCCCCGTCCTTATGCAAAAGGTCCAGCTCATCCACCAGGCCAGATTCCTTCAACATCTTCAGCGTGCGGTAAACCGTGACGCGGTTCAGCTTCGGATCACTTTCTCGAGCCCTTGTATAAAGGGTTTCCGCGTCGAGATGCTGTCCGCTCTTGTCGATAAGGTCGAGCAAAACCTGGCGTTGCCTGGTAAGGCGAAAGCCACGTTCTTTCAGCGAGCGTGTCATTTCCATGGGGCTTCCTCTATTCTCACATTATGGATGTTCTCGCAGCATTGCGTGAAAGGATTCTCGCGTTCGCGGCATCTCGTTATGGGAGACAGCTCGCCGAAGACGTCGCACAGGAGGTTTTGCTCGTGCTCCATCAGAAATACGCCCACGTGACTGAAATCACCGAACTCGTGCCGCTGGCCTTGCAAATCGCCCGCTTCAAACTGGTCGCCCTCGCCCGCAAGTCGGCCCGCCGAGGCGAAAATCGCAGCGTCGACGTCACAGAAGAACCCATCCCCGATCACCACGTCAACATCATTCTCGAAATCGAGCAGCGTGAATTAATCGACCAGCTCCACGCCTGTCTCCCCAAACTCGGCGAGCGCTGCCGCGAAATCTTCCGCCTCAAACTCGACGGCCAAAGTTTCCCCGAAATCCAGCTTGCCCTCGGTGCCGGCAATATCAACACCGTCTACACCTGGGAAGCCCGCTGCCGCGAAGACCTCAAACTCCTCATGTCTCAGGCAAGGAGGCCACAATAATGGACCATCGTTTCGATGACGAAATCGAGGCGCTGCTCAGCGCTTATGCTGCTGGCACACTCACTCCGGACGAAAAAAAGCGACTCTTCGAGAAATCTCTTGGCAACCAGCAGCTCTTCGACGCCCTCGCCGACGAAGAGGCCATGCGGGCCGCACTCGCCATGCCACTCGTCAAAGAATCCCTAATCGAACTTCTCGATGAGACAGATAGAGAGCATCGCGAAATCCATCTGCTTGGTGCCGCCCAGTCGCCCGCACCTCTCGCTACAGAGCGCTCGCAAAACATGCGGCTGCTCTGGGCCGCAGTAGCTGCCTGCCTGCTCTTCGGCATCATATCGGTCACACTCTGGCCAACAAAATCGGTGATCCAGGTCTCTGAGGTGAAACAACAACCGGTGCTGGTCGCCGAAAACAAGCCCGCGCCAGAGCCGCTAAGAACTCCCGTACCTGCCGCACAGAGTCCGCTGCCGCAGCTTCCAGCCGAAAAGGCGCGCCGCACGTCCTCAACGCAGCCCATCCAGGAGAAACTCGCCGACCAGCCACCAGCCGCGCCGACAGTCGCCCCGGAACTCAAGGCCAAGAAAGAAATGCAGGACGCCAAAGCATCGTTCGAATCGCGCGCAGATGCCGCCCCACCTGCGCCGAAATTATCCATCGCGGTCAGCGCAGATACAACTGCGCTATCGACCACCGCCGAGCCTCAGGCCAATCGCTTCAACGCCGTCGCAGGCAAACTCGGAGCCGCCGCGAGCGCAATCGCCAAAGCCGCCCCCATTGCAGCAATCGGCCGCAACAACCTCGCGGTAATCGCTGCCGCCAACAACCGCGTCTACGCCTTTCTGATCGATGGCGCGACCATCCGTGTGCTCACCCCCACCGACGAAGCAAAGCGCCTCTACCCGCTTGGCGATCACTCCACGCAAGCTGAAGTCTGGCTCCTCGTGACACCCACTGAGGACCCCGTCCTCGAACGCGCCCTCACCGGCGTCCTCCCTCTCCCGGCACGCAACTGGATCAAGCTTAAGATGAACCCCTAGCTGTGTCAGGACGACTTGCCGCCACTCGCATCGGATGAAAATAATGAGCAGCTAAATTGCCTGCTGCCATATCTCCACAGTGAGCACTGCAAACTTCTCACGAGCGTGCAACCACATTGGCAGGGTAAAAATATGAAGAACGGTTCCGGTTCCACAACTTCCGTTTGGATGGCTTCAGCGGATATTTCATCTCGTCCCGCTCTTGCGACGGACATCACAGCGGATGTTTGCGTCGTCGGTGCCGGAATTTCCGGCATTACGACTGCTTATCTGCTCGCGCAAGAGGGGCAAAGCGTAGTCGTTCTAGACGACGGGCCAATCGCTGGCGGGGAGACTTCTAGAACGACGGCACATCTGGTAAACGTTCTCGATGACCGTTATTTTGAAATCGAAAACGTGAACGGGACAAAAGGCGCGCGGCTTGCCGCTTCGAGTCATAGTGCAGCCATTGACCGCATTGAACAAATAGTTACCAAAGAAAACATTGACTGTGATTTTGAACGCCTGGACGGCTACCTGTTTACTCCGCCGGAAGAGTCGACGGAGTTGCTTCAAAAAGAACTGGACGCTGCCCGGCGGGCGGGATTACAAGGCGTGGAACTGGTCGAGCGTGCTCCTTTCGAGCAATTCGGCACGGGTCCCTGCCTTCGTTTTCCAAGGCAAGCGCAGTTTCATCCACTGAAGTATCTGGACGCCCTTGCTAAGGCCATCGAAAAGAAGGGCGGGCGCATCTTCAACAACACTCATGCGGAAGAATTCATCATCGGTAATCCCTGTCAGGTCAAAACCAGCAAAGGTCACTTCGTTTCGGCTGTCTCGATTGTGGTGGCCACCAATACTCCAGTAAACGATTGGGTTAAGATTCACACCAAGCAGGCGGCTTATCGCACTTATGTCATAGGCATGCGCGTTCCAAAAGGCTCGGTGACAAAAGCGCTCTACTGGGATACGCCCGTGCCCTATCACCTAAATTATGCATGGCAACAGTCATCCAAGGCCCCTTTGCAGTTGCATTTCGCCGCCCCGGTTTTTCCAGTCTCGCTAAGTCGATTTTCCGTTGTTAGAAGCCTCCTTTGCGTCCCTTATGGGCTGGAAAAACCGGGGCGGCGAAATGCAACTGCAAAGGGGCCTTGGATGACTGTTGCCATGCATAATTTAGGTGATAGGGCACGGGCGTA
>JANXLY010000215.1 GCA_025354885.1 Acidobacteriota bacterium
AACGCCCGGATCTCCTCCAGGCTCAACTTCTTCCCATCCGTCATCCTGATGATCACTCCCCAGCATCCACCACCCCGTCAGGCTCATCCTGTGTTGGAAACCGTCCGTTCTTCAGGCTCACTCTGTGTTAGACAAGACTGCGAGTTGCTCAGGCGAGAGCTTTGCGGTACAATCAAAAATTGTGGTGGCAGCAGCTTTGCTGAGTGCCCTTGATTGAGGTGGTTGCTCTTCCGAGTCGTCCTCATTTCAGCAACCTTTATTATTTCAGGCAAAACCAAATCCCCTGGTTGAGCAAGTTGGAGTTATTGTTATGTCCAAAGTATGTCCCATTACCGGCAAGCGCCCCATCAGCGGCCATTCGGTTTCGCACGCGAACAACAAGACCAAGCGTCGCTTTGAACCTAATCTGCACGTAAAGCGGATCTGGGTTGAGAGCGAAAAACGCTTCATACGCGTCCGTTTGTCGGCAAAAGCTCTGCGCACGATTGACAAAATCGGCGTGAACGCTATATTGCCGTTACTGAAGAAGAAGTAGTCGTCGATCTCCAAAGGAATCCAGAATGCGCATCAACATCAAGCTTGTCTCCACCGCCGGTACCGGCCACTATTACACGACGACCAAGAACCCGAAGGCGACCACTGAGAAGCTGACGAAGAAAAAGTTCGATCCAGTCATCCGCAAGCACGTGGACTACAAAGAATACAAAATCTCCTAACGGAGTTTTATTACAAAGTCAGATCAGTTTGGAAGATGGAATGCCGCCCTTATCGGGCGGCGTTTCTGTTTCTGGGAAGGATGCGACGGAGTTCGCCGCGAATTGCAAAGCCGAGACCCAGGGCAATCACTGCCACATAGAGAGATCGGAGAACACCGGTCATCAGGATGCTGGACGAATCTTCCTCTACAAACTGAAACTTTGGTGCTGCTCGCAGTGCATCAAAGTCGAGGAATTGCCGCTTTGCGAGGAAGGGGATCGTATAGGCGCGCCATTTCTCGTGAAAGTCGATGGCAGCTGTCCGGAAACGTGAATAGCGGCTCAAACCAGTGCCTGCCAGGTCATCCACGCCATACTGGGCGACAAGGAACGGGGACAGCCAGGAGCCAGCGAGAGCCAGATCATCCAGGAGTCGAACGTTGTTTTCAAAATCCTTAAGTTTTGGCGCCAACCCATCTTCAATCCGCAGGTTGGCGATGGCAAAGGCCTGTTGCTGTGACATTGGTTCGGTCCAGTCCAAAGGAGTAAATCCACGACGCTGAAAGAACTGGTCGATGCCGACTCTATCATTTACCCGAATCTGTGCCGCAATGCGACGACGCTCGATCACTAGAGGCAGTCTACCTTTGGGTCGCTCGAAGCTAAGCTCTGCACTCTGCAGGAATTGGGGCAAGAGGATTACAGTAATCAGAAACACTGAAGCGTATTGGATCAAGGCGACGGGGAAAGACGATGCCCGCAACAGGAAGAAAGTGAAAAGCAGCATCCATGCGAGCAGGTAGATTGAGACCAGTGCAGCCCAGACACTAAGGCGGGCAAGCAATTCGTTTGAGCCGACTCTCAGCCCGCTCGAATAAAGACAGGCCAGGGTCACCAGTAAAACGAGACCGGCAGTTGCAGAAAAGGGCAGCAGAATTCTTTCTACGCAAAAGTCGAACAACGTGATCGAGCCTGAAAGCAGTCTGCCTGCAGTTCCTTCGCTCATGCACTGCTCATAGATCGAAAAGCAGATTGGAATGAGAAGGATCGGGAGCGCCACGAGAAAGGCAAAGCTGAAGTCGATGCGTCCAAAGCGGCGGCGGGCCGGATGCTCGATCGGATTGATGTTAGAGAGTGGACGAGTTGCTGTCATCCGGATCATATGCATGGAGGGAGCGATCCCGACGAAGCCGGCACTCAGCTGAGCCAGGGGTGAGGATTCGAGGATGATCTCCGTGCTGGCCGAAGTAGGGTCTGCCGCCTGAGGTTCGCGAGTCGCTCCATTTTGAATTGCCCGCTCGGTTTCGTGCAGCTTGGATGTGGTGGAGGAAGCAAAGAGGAAGATGGCCGCGATAATACAGGCTACTCCAACCTGAATGGAGATTCTCGCCCAACTGAGTTTATGAGTTGTAAGAGAGGATGGGAAGGCCGGGTTCATGTCGTCTCCTCACCGCTGGTTGCCGGTAATGATCGCGACCGGAATGCAGTCGCGATGGCTGCCAACACACAGAAAAACATGCCGAGCGCCGGAAAGAAGCAGGTGTTCAACGCTAGCGCTGGCCCCGGGAGTTGAGATTCCAGAAACGGAAATTGACTCCAGTAGTCTTTGCCGCGCAGGACGCGTTTGGCGTCCGGACCACTGGAAGCGATTATGTCTGAATAAACCTTGTGGATCATCTGGCCCCAGAAGGAATCGGCCTGGCGGGACTGCTCACGTTCACTGGCAAAGTCTGTTGCCGCCAGCGCGCTTGAGCTGATCTGGATTGCAACCATCGGCAAAGCGAGTGAAAGTATCTGCTCGAGTTGCTCCTGCTTGAGAAACTGCTGTTCCAGCGTCGATTTGAGTTGGTGCTCCACCTCGCGTTGATGACGTTCTTCTTTCTCGAGCAGGATGGCAGACAAATTTATCTGCAGGTCGGATGGCAACTTCGCATTGTTGTCACGCAAAGCCTCAGTGATAAAGCGTCGCTGGCGATCCGCTTGTGGTTCGACACCGTTGTAGCCGTCGCGAGTTTCAAATTCAAGCGTGCGAGCGTACTGATTTAGGGTCATCAGCGGATACACTACCGAACTCAAATTGATGGTGAAAGGTCGGGCGAGGCTGAAATTGAAAAGCCAGAATAGCACCAGAAAACCAGTGGATTTCGGCAGGCTGGAAGTCTTGTGAAAGGCGATCCAGCAAATGGAGCCCACAGCAAGAGAATAAAGCACATAGCTTCCTAGAAGCAGCATCAGCCGGATTGCACCTTCCAGGCCAAGAGCCTGAGTCTGGAGAGTTGCGGTGAGCAGGCAACTCAGTGCGACAGTGGGGCCAGCATATTCGATGAGTGAAATCTGAAGGGTCGCCCAGGATTGCAGGCTGAGCGACTTCTTTCGCTGGACCTGAAGCCAGCCCAGAAGCACTGCCAGACTTGGGATTGCGGTCTGGGCAAACATTGCGGCGCTCAGGCCAATCTGACGTCCGGTAGGAAATACGTCGTATCCGATCTGATCCTGTGCACGGGCTGCCTTGCCCAATTGAAGCCAAAGCGACTGTCCGAGCCAGGGGCCATCTCCCGCATCGAATGCGCCAAGCGGAGAGACTGCAGTTGGTACGTAGAGGGCAGTTGCCAGCGTTTCCAGCGGAAAGGCGGGCGGGTGGTCTGACCAGACTTTTCTAGCTATTGCGTTTGCTGCTTTAGCCTCCTCCATCAACTGGGAATTTTGCCACCACTGGAGGATCACAAGGAGGATTCCGACCAGTGGCAGGACGATCCTGCCGATTGTGAGAAAGCGTTGTAGCAGATCCGCTTTATCATCCGTCATAAGACTTACAGTTTCTCATGTACGCGAAGCTGCTTCTTATCATGCAAAAATAAAAGCGTCCGTAATAATCCAAGTGGCGATCCGTTTACAAATTCCCGCACGCGCCTTCTGGGTGCGCATTTTCCTGAATCCTGTCGGCCGTATCATTCTGGCCGGCCTTGCGTTTCTTCTGGTATCGAGCCTGCTGCTCTTTGGTTTTCTCTACAGTAAGTACTCTAGGGAAATCGACGAAAAGCTCGCAGCGGGGCCATTCCGCAATGCCTCGCGGATCTATGCCGCACCGCATGTGCTTGCGCTGGGCGACCCGCTCGACCGCGAAGAGCTGGTTGGGCAATTGCGGCGTAGCGGATACAGCGACTCCAGCGGCAACCCGGTCGGACACTATGTACTTCGTGGTGATTCCATTGAAATTTATCCAGGACCGGAGTCTTATTTTGCCCGCGATGGCGGGTTGGTGCGGATTGCCGACGGTCGTATTTCACAAATCGTGTCGCTTGCCGACAACAGCGTCCGCAATCAATATCAGCTTGAGCCGGAACTGGTAACAAACATTTTTGACCGCTCGAGACAAAAGCGGCGGATGGCTCGCTACGAGGATCTGCCCAAATCTCTGGTGCAGGCGGTGGTCAGTGTTGAAGACAAGCGATTCTTCAAGCACTCTGGTTTTGATCCGATTCGCATTGTGAAAGCCCTGCTCGTCGATATCTCGACGGGCCGACACGCAGAAGGTGCTTCAACGCTGAGCATGCAACTGGCGAGAGGCTTCTTTTTGACTCCGGAAAAAACCTGGAGCCGAAAGTTGAACGAAGCGGTCTACACACTCATCCTTGAGCAGAAACTGACCAAAGAGCAGATTTTTGAATATTACGCCAATTATGTTCCGCTCGGCTGGCGGGGCGGCTTTAACATCTTCGGATTCGGCGAAGCAGCTCAGGCCTATCTGGGTAAGGACGTACGTGATCTGACCCTCGCCGATTCGGCCTTGATTGCGGGTCTGATTCAACGACCGACGGCGACGAACCCGTTTGCTTATCCCGAGAAGGCGAAGAATCGTCGCAACCTTGTACTGCGGCTGATGCGCGACAACGGATACATCGACGATGCGCTGTATGCCCCGGCGACAGCGACTGAAATTCGCACTGTGCGCGGCAACGGTGATGCAGCAGACTCCTCTTATTTCGTCGATCTCGTAAACGATACGCTGCAGCAGAAACTACCAGGAGTTGATTTTCAGGATGGCGGCTACCGCATCTTTACTTCTCTCGATGTAGATCTGCAGCGCGATGCCGCTGATGCCGTGCGCACTGCCATGAAAGAAGTGGACGAGGCAATTGCGCGCCGCCACAAGAAAGACAAGGACGGCAAGGTGCCCGAGGTGCAGGTGGCGCTGGTTGCGATGGATCCGAGTAACGGAGAAATCAAGGCTTTGGTGGGTGGGCGCAGCTATGGGCTTTCGCAGCTGAATCGTGCCATTTCCAAACGCCAGCCTGGCTCCATTTTTAAGCCGCTTGTTTATGCGGCTGCTCTCAATACGGCCTTGTTTGACAGCGAAAAAGTT
>JANXLY010000236.1 GCA_025354885.1 Acidobacteriota bacterium
TCGCAATCTCTTTGTTAGCAACAACCGAAGAAGCAAAAGCAATCGCCAGAACGAAGCCAAACCCGGTCGGAGAAGGTGACGATTACATCAAGCTCTCCCACGAAGACCTCATCCGTCTCGGTGTAGAAGCCGGCCATTTGAAGCTCTAACAGAACGAAGCCAAACTCGAAACCAAACCCAGCCCGGGCCAGTGGACAAACCACGCCGTACAAGCTCCTTGACATCTTTGAATAAGCTCGATTTTCCCCTCGAAGCCCAAAAACCCAAAGCGCCACCAGGACAGGGTGCTTGCCCTGCTGGGCCTCGGCTCGTACCAGTCAAAACCGCAGCGAACGACTGAGTAATGATTCAAAGCCAGGAGCATTGCAACTCGTCAATACTTCGACCAGTTTGCCGCCCTTGTCCGGCACGAGTCTGCCTGAACGCGTTGACACAAGCTTCAACTTTTCGCGTCGAAACAGGCCCGGGGCAGCTATCGAGGCAGCGGCCAACTCGTCCCACCAGTAACGGTCTTTTTCTCCATAGGCTTTTCGCAACTCCCGCACGACACGGCTCCCAACTTCACTCAAAACATTCTCCCGACTGCGAAAGTCATTCGTAAGATCGAGCGGGCAGATCGTCAAGGGAATCTTGCTTCGCATGATTTGGATAAGTGCTGCAGCGTCGGCCGCCGCATTCCATTCCGCTCCATCCTTTGCGTTGCCTGCCACCCGGATCGCGCCACCCATCCAGGTCAATGCCCTCGGTTCGCGACGCTGCTCGATCAGCTTGGCGATACGTGTCAACGGGCCTGTTGCCAGGATGTCGGCACCTTTGGGGATGTCTTCGCTGAGTTTTGCGTCGCGCTCTTGCAGATCTTCGAGCAGCATTGTGATGCGCGTACGTGCGGTCGCGGCGTTGGCGATGCCTGGCGTAATGCTGATCCCCGTCACCTTGATGTCCGGGCTGCGCAGCAGAATGGCGAGAGCGGCAACATCTTCCCAGCCACCATCCTGATCGAGCCAGACTTCTCGCGGGCTCGCGTTGCCGCTGAGAGCGTAACCAAAACCGAGAAAGCCGCGCCTAGTGATACTTATGCGTGTTACCGTTTTTGCTATGCGTCGTAGTTTTTCGAGTCTGCTGATCATTGCCTTTGCTGCTTGCTCCAGTTTCGCCCAAAGTGGCTATCTCAAACCACCCAAAGCGATTCTCGATGTTCTGAATACCCCCGGCACACCCACTCCCAGCGTGAACCCGACACGCACCCACGTGCTGTTTCTGCAGACGGTGCGCAATCCTACGATTGCCGATCTCTCGAAGCCGATGCTGCGCATTGCGGGGCTGCGGATTGACCCGGCGAATTCCGGGCCTCACCTCACTTCCTATGGCTACGGACCCTACCTGCAAAAGATTGATGGCGGGCAGATCACCAAGCTGGATCTTCCTGTAAAGCTGGCTCTGACCGGACTGAACTGGTCTCCGGACGGCCGCTATTTTTCGGTGATCAACCACACGGCGACAAGCCTGGAGCTTTGGGTGGGCGAGACGGCCACAGGTCGAGTCAAGAAAATCGAAAAAGCAGTTTTGAATTCGGCGGTCGGAGACGCAGTGGAGTGGATGCCGGATTCGCGTAACCTGCTGGTTCGCCTGGTGCCGGCAACACGCGGGAAAATGCCGGAAACTCCGACGACGCCGAATTCTCCCAGCATTCAGGAGAGCAGTGGCAAGGCGGGTGCCACGCGCACCTATCAGGACATGCTCAAGAACCCTTACGACGAGCAACTTTTTGAATACTTTGCCCAGTCGCAATTGGCTTTTGTCAGTGCGGCGAGTGGCCAGATCACGTTTATCGGAAAGCCGGCACTGATCACCGGTCAGCAGCCTTCTCCGGATGGACAGCATCTGCTCGTGAGCCAGGTACACAGGCCATTTTCTTATGTGCTGCCCTTCAATAATTTTCCACGCGAAGTTGAAGTCTGGAACCGCTCGGGGCTGATTGAATACAAAGTTGCGAGTCTGCCGCTGATGGAACGGATTCCGATTGGCGGCGTGCCGACAGGGGCCCGTCAAGTGAACTGGAATCCGAGTGAGGTGGCAAGCTTATTCTGGATTGAAGCGCTTGATGGCGGCAACCCGAAGGAGAAGGTTCCCAATCGTGATCGCATTCTGGTTGCGAAGGCGCCTTTCAAAGCAGAGCCAGCGGAGATGGTGAAAGTGAAAGAGCGCCTGGTGGCGCAGCCACTCTGGAGCGCCAAGGGCAATTCAGTGATTCTGAGCGATATGGAGCTGGACCGCCGCTGGCTGCGGACGATGATCATGGATCCGAAGAATCCCAGTGCTCCCGTGAAGATTCTCACCGAGCGCAACATGCAGGACCGCTATCGCAACCCAGGGACATTTCTTACCGAGACCCTGCCTACTGGCCAGCGCGTGCTTGCGGAATCGGGTGGCTATCTTTTTCTTGAAGGCGAAGGCGCTACAGCCGAGGGGGATCGACCTTTTCTCGATCGTCTCGACCCGGTGACAGGCAAGAAGGAACGGCTTTTCCAGTGTGATGCAGATCACTTTGAGACTGTTGTGGCTCTGCTGAGTGAGGATGGCACGCGTTTTCTCACACGGCGCGAATCTCCGAGTGAGGCACCCAATTTTTTCATTCGCGATACGAAGGGTGGGCTCAGTGCTTTTACGAATTTTCAGGACCCATCGCCACAAATACGCGGCATCACCAAGCAGCTTGTGAAGTACAAGCGACCTGATGGGGTTGAGCTGAGTTTCACGCTCTATCTCCCTCCCGGCTACAAGCAGGGCACGCGTCTGCCGACCGTGGTGTGGGCTTATCCGATTGAGTTTAATGATGCCGATACGGCCGGTCAGATCAGTGGTTCGACCAAGCGCTTTACAACGCTCACCAGTTACTCGCATCTGTTCTTTCTGCTTGAGGGTTATGCGATCCTCGACGGGGCCACGATTCCGATTGTGGGCTCACCGGAAGTGGCGAACAACACTTATGTCGAGCAACTCACGGCTTCGGCCAAGGCGGCCATCGACAAGGCGACCGAGATGGGCGTTACGGATCCGGAGCGTGTGGGCGTCGGCGGGCACAGCTACGGTGCCTTCATGACTGCCAATCTACTCGCTCATACTGATTTGTTCCGGGCCGGCATAGCGCGCTCCGGAGCTTACAATCGCACTCTCACTCCGTTTGGATTCCAAAGTGAGAGACGCACTTTCTGGGAAGCCCAGGAGACATATCTCAAGATGTCTCCGTTTATGATTGCGAACAAGATCAAGGAGCCGATCCTGCTGATTCACGGTGAGGCGGACAACAACCAGGGTACTTTTCCGATCCAGTCTGAGCGCATGTTCATGGCGATTCGCGGGAATGGCGGCACAGTTCGCTATGTCACGCTGCCGCATGAATCGCATGGATACTCGGCTAAAGAGTCTGTGGAACACGTGCTGTTTGAAATGGTTTCGTGGTTCGATAAGTACGTCAAGAACGCGCCTGCACGCATGCCGGGCTCCAATTGATGTGCGGCTGCTCCCGATAGAACAAACGACGGCGCGGCGGATTCTTTCGCCGGTTTCTGGTTTTCTCAAAGAGGCCGGGTTCACACACTCGCTGACTCCGGCCCGCAATTGCACATATGGCTGCAGCTACTGCTATGTGCCAACGATGAGGATTCGCGCCGGGTTGAAGGCGCAAGACTGGCAGCATTGGGGCGAATACACCACCTACAAGAAGAATGCGCCCGAGTTGCTGAAGCGTGAATTGCGCCCCGATCAACTCATTTATTGCTCGCCACTCACGGACCCTTACCAGCCCGCGGAGATGAATGAAGAGATGATGCCGCGCATTCTGGAGCAGATTTACATTCATCCGCCGAAGCTGTTTGTGTTGCAGACGCGGTCGGTGAATGTGTTGCGTGACGTGCATTTGCTGCAGGCCGTGGCCGAGCATACGGATCTGCGGATCAGCTTTTCGATCACGACCGATGACGACCGGATCCGCAAGATTTTCGAGCCGCGCTGCGAGTCGATTCCAGATCGATTGCGGGCGATTGCAGCGTTGCGTGAGGCGGGCTTGAATGTCTATGCAACCGTTGCGCCGATACTGCCATGTGAGCCCAAGCTGTTGGCCCGGCTGGTGGTGGATGCAACGGTGAATGCGATTATTGGTGATCCTTTGCACGTGCGGGCGTTGAAACCCCGAGGTGCCACAACGCGCGAGGCGGCGCTCAAGATTCTTGATCATTACGAACAGCCGCAATGGGCCGAGGCGGAATTTCAGCAGCGCCTGCTCGAAGTGTTAGACCATGAAATCAGTGAACTGGGCCGCAGTTTCGCGACCGGCCCCAAAGGTTTTTCATGCTTGACACAAACGCAATCCTTAGCCGCCTTGGAATTGAGAACGCCCAAGGCAGTGAAGTCCTCGAGTCGTTCAATCCGTCGACTGGCGAAGCACTAGCTACAGTCGCCCTCGCCACGTCGGCCGATTACGAGAAGGCAGTACAAAGTTCCGAAGCCGCATTCTTGCGCTGGCGCCTGGTGCCGGCCCCGCAGCGTGGGTTGATTGTTCGTGAGATCGCCGAGGCACTGCGTGCGCACAAGCAGGATCTTGGAGCGTTGGTCAGTCTGGAGACGGGGAAGATTTATCAGGAGGGTCTGGGCGAGGTGCAGGAGATGATCGATGTCGCGGATTTCGCGCTTGGTCTGTCGCGGCAACTCTACGGCATGACCACACAATCGGAGCGCCCCGGGCATCGCCTCTATGAGCAGTGGCATCCTCTGGGGCCGGTTGGTGTGATCAGTGCCTTCAACTTTCCGGTTGCTGTGTGGGCATGGAATGCACTGATCGCCGCTGTTTGCGGAGACACGGTGATCTGGAAGCCGTCGGAAGAAACGCCGTTGACCGCTGTGGCCGTGCATCAGATCGCCAGCGCCGTGCTGCGTAAACACGATTTCGCTGGCGTCTTTTCGCTGCTGATTGGTGATGTAAAAACGGTAGGTGAGCCCATGCTCGATGACCGGCGGCTGCCGCTGATTTCCGCAACCGGCTCCACCCGGATGGGGCGTATTGCAGCGGAGCGGGTGGGTCGCAGGCTCGGCAGGACACTCCTCGAACTGGGCGGCAATAATGCGATTATCCTGATGCCCGATGCGGATCTCGATCTGGCGCTCCGCGGTTGTTTGTTCGCTGCCGTCGGCACTGCAGGCCAACGCTGCACCAGCCTCAGGCGGCTCTTTCTGCATCGCTCGATCGCCGATACTTTCCGCGCAAAGCTGGCCAGAGCATATTCGCAAATCAGGATCGGCGATCCCCTCGCCGAGGGAACGCTGATGGGGCCGCTGATCAACGCTGGTGCAGTTGCCAGCTATCAGCGTGCAGTTGCTCAAGTGAGTTCTGAGGGTGGCAAGATTCTTTATGGCGGTAAGGCGCTGCACGGCAATTTTGTGGAGCCCACGATTGCGCAGTCACTGCACGACATGCCGATGGTGCAGGAGGAAGTATTCGCACCGCTTCTGCATACGATCGACTTCGATCATCTCGACGAGGCAATCGCCTGGAACAACGAAGTGCCACAAGGCTTGTCGAGTGCGATCTTTACGGGCAATCTGAGAGCGGCAGAAGCATTTCTGTCGGCGCGTGGTTCCGATTGCGGTATTGCGAATGTGAACATCGGGACTTCAGGCGCAGAGATTGGCGGCGCATTTGGTGGCGAGAAGGATACGGGCGGGGGAAGGGAATCGGGAAGCGATTCCTGGAAAGCCTACATGCGGCGTCAAACCGTAACGATCAATTATTCCGATGCGCTGCCACTTGCGCAAGGGATCGAATTCAACTTCGATTAAGCGGGCTGGTGGTCGGCAATGGCGATGCGGGCAGCGTAAGCAGAGAGTTCGTCGTAGTTTGCCGTTACGAGCTGTTTGTCCATGTCCTGCCAGGTTGAGATCATCTCGATCAAATGCAATCCACCGAGCTTCATGCACCAGCTATCGGTGATGGAGCGCTTTTGTTCGGCAGCTATCCTGATGAGGACAGGAAGGGGAAGGGCAACCACTTTTTCCTGTTCTTCATTTTCCTGATCGGGAGCGGCGCAGGAGATTTCCCATTTGACGTCGATTGCATCGGCATGACGAATAGAAATGGCATTTTGCTGCCAGCGGAATGCTACCTTCCAGGAACGGCCAAAGGGATCTGGCCCGGTCTCGAAGTTACGGAAGTTTTCAACCATCAAGTCAAGGCTAACGCAAACTGGACCGGATGAGAGCAAGGAACTCGTCTTTGCTTGCCTTATTGCGGCGGAATTCGCCGAGCATGGCACTGGTGATCGTGGTGCTGCACTGCTTTTCAACACCCCGCATCATCATGCAGAAATGCTGGGCTTCACTCACCACGGCCACGCCGCGTGGCTCGAGAACTTCCATCAGTGTGTCCGCAATCTGCTGCGTAATGCGTTCCTGAACCTGCAGACGGCGGGCGAAGACGTCAACAATCCGCGGGATCTTGCTTAGGCCGATGATCTTCTTGTCGGGCAGATAGGCTACATGCACGCGTCCAAAAAAGGGCAGCATGTGATGTTCACACAGCGAATAATATTCGATGTCCTTGACGACAACCATGTCGTCATTTTCAGCAGTAAAGAGGGCATCGTTCACCAACTCTTCCAGGTCTTGCGTATAGCCACTCGTCAGGAAACGTAACGCCTTCTCGGCGCGGTACGGCGTACGCAAGAGGCCCTCACGAGACGGGTCTTCTCCCAGATCTTTGAGGATCTTTTCGTAGAGGTCGCCAATCAGGCCGCGCTCATCTTTTTTCGAGTCTGCCTGTTTTGCCTGGTACTTGGAAGGAGGTTTCGCCACTTCCACCTTTTGTTCTACAACCTTCAACGCTGCCGCCTTATTGCTTGACTTCATTTGCTTTTATCTCGAATCGATTATTTCTAGTTTCGTAGATCCGCACCCGGTCCAGGATCAGTTCGGGTTGAGGAAAGTGTTTTCCCCAACCGCTCTTTAGCCAATCCGCAAAAACATAGGCCAGATTCTCCGTTGTGGGAACCACATTCCGCAATTCCGCTACCTGTTCGTTGAGATTCCGGTGGCTCACCTTCGACAGAATTTCTTCTTGTACGAAATGATCGAGTTTTCGTCGATCCACCAGCAGCCCTGTTTGCTCATTGGGGACACCACTCACGGTTACTTCCACCCAATAATTGTGTCCATGGCCATAAGGATTGTTGCAACGGCCGTAGACCTGCCAGTTCTCGTCTTCACTCAGCTGGTTGGAGTGGAGGCGGTGGGCAGCCGAGAATGGATAGCGGGTGGTGAACTTCATTCGCCTCGATACTCCACGTAGATGGAATCTGTCTCGTAAAGCCGAACTTCGTGAAGCTGCACCGTTTCGGTTGAAAAATGCGGCAAAATGCGCCGCCAAATCTCACGAGCGATGTTCTCTGCTGTAGGAACAATTTTATCAAAAGGGGGAACTTCGGCATTGAGGTAGCGATGATCCATCACTTCAATGACTTCACGATTCAAAATGGTTTTGACATCTTTGAGATCGACGATCATGCCGGTTACGGCATTCACCTGTCCGCTCAAAGTTACTTCGAGAGCGTAGTTGTGGCCGTGACCGTGAGGATTGGCATCGACACCAAAAACCTCCCGGTTTTTTTCTTCTGTCCAGCCCTGCACCGCACAGCGATGAGAAGCCGAGAATTCCACTCGTCGGGTGATTAACATGAGATCCCACTAAAAGAGATGTTCGACTATTGCCGCGCGATTCCATAAAATGGTTGTACATGGCCAAAGCCACAACTACACTCTCTACTACAAGCTCAAGCTCATCGCCCTCGCGCATCTATTTCCTGGGGATTGCCCTGACGATGGCGGCACTCTTCTTTATCATGGCTGATTCGCTCACTGAGAAGTTGGTGAACCAGGGAGACCCGGCGGCCGCTTTCTCAGTGAAGACCGATCAAGGCAAGGAGATAACACTCAAGAATTATCCAGGAAAGGTGCTGGTGCTGAATTTCTGGGCCTCCTGGTGCAAGCCCTGTGTTGACGAGATGCCTTCGCTGAACGAGTTTTCAAAGCGGATGGCCCCAGAAGGCGTGACCGTGCTTGGGATCTCGGTAGACCATGATGAGGCCAAGTACAAAAAGTTTCTGAAGGATGCAAACATTGCTTTTCAGACCTACAGGGACGTGAAAGCGGATATTGCTGCCTCCTATGGCACCTTTAAATATCCAGAGACGTATATCATCGACAAGCAGGGTAAAGTTGTCGAGAAGATTATCGGCGAAGAATTCTGGCTCAATCCCAATGTCATCCAACGCATCCGTCGTCTCCTCTAAGAAGTCTGCCTTTCCGGCAGCAGCGCATCAGGAATTGATTGCGCTTCTCGGACCCAAGGCCGTTCTTGAACGTCAGGAGGATCTGACTCTCTATGAATACGACGGTGGCGTCGACAAGCATAAGCCGGATCGGGTTGTGTTTCCACGCACTGCGGCAGAGGTAAAGGCCGTCGTTGAAATCGTTGGCAAACACAAATTGCAATTCGTCGGCCGCGGTGCGGGCACCGGTTTATCGGGTGGAGTGATTGCGCGTAACGGTGGAGTGATGGTGAGTTTTGCGCGCATGAATCAGATTGAAAAGATCGATCTTCCCAATGAGCGCGTGGTTGTGCAGTCTGGTGTTGTGAATCTTGACGTGACCCTAGCTGTGCAGCCTCAAGGTTATTTTTATGCTCCTGACCCGAGCTCGCAGCGTGCCTGTACGATTGGCGGCAATGTGGCGGAGAATGCCGGGGGGCCGCATACACTCGCTTACGGCGTTACGACGAACCATGTGCTGGGTCTTGATGTTGTGATGCCTGATGGGACCAACTTTCAGACCGGCGGTCTCGAACAGGACCTGCCGGGCTACGACCTGACCGGAATCATCACCGGCTCTGAGGGAACCATGGCTCTGGTAGCTGGGGCCAAGCTGCGGCTGATGCGGCAGCCGGAACTAGTAAAGACTGTACTCGCGATTTACAACACGACCAAAGACGCTGCCGATACGGTGTCTGAAATTACAGCGCGCTCGATTACGCCGGTTGCGATCGAGATGCTCGATGGCGAGATGTTGCGCATGGTGGAAGAAGCGACTCATGCCGGGTATCCACTGGATGCGCAAGCGGTGTTGCTGATTGAGATGGAGGGCTTGCGCGAGGCAGTCGAGGAACAAGTGGAGCAGGTGCGTCTGGCTTGCGAAG
The DNA here is from genome assembly GCA_025354885.1 of Acidobacteriota bacterium. GTDB lineage: Bacteria > Acidobacteriota > Terriglobia > Bryobacterales > Bryobacteraceae > Bryobacter. The sequence goes on from JANXLY010000236.1 coordinate 9,239, forward strand.
CTTGCCACTGTCGTGAATTCAGAATCGCCAAGGATGCAGTAGAGCGCGACCTGTTGTGGAAGGGACGCAAGAATGCGTTCGGTGCGGTTGGCCGTTTGAGTCCGTTTTATTATGTGCAGGACGGCGTGGTTCCGAGAACGCGAATTACCGACACGCTGCTCGAGATTTCGAGGATCGGTGAAAAGTATGGGCTGAGGATTTCAAACATTTTCCACGCCGGAGATGGGAACATGCACCCGATTATTTTGTTCGATGCACGCATTCCGGGCCAGTTGCGGGCGGCACAACTTGCTGGGGACGAGATTCTTTCTTATTGCATTTCGGTGGGTGGTTCGATTACTGGCGAGCACGGCGTGGGCATGGAAAAAATGGAATTGATGGCGCAGCAGTTTAGTGACGAAACGCTGGACCTGATCAAGGGTTTCAAGAATCTGTTCGATCCGGAATGTCGTTTGAACCCGGGCAAGCTGTTGCCACTTGGCAAGTGCTGCGGCGAAATTCATCAGCCGGCCAACACGGAATACTAGACCTGCGGCGCGAGAGCCCGCTCCTGGTCTGCAGACAAATATGCAGCATCCACTGCGGCAAAAGTTCCGAAGTAGCGAGCGGCCGAAGATTCAAACTCCTTGCCCTCATTGAGGCATGAGATGAAGTGTTCCTGGGTGGCCCTTACGCTGTCTCCCTTGTAACCGAGCGTTGTCTGGTTCTGCCAGATCAAGTGGCCGTTGAGAAGTAGATCTCCGTTTGCGAGGGTGACCAAACGGCCGAGTTCTCCTTCGATTAAGCTGTGACCCATCGCTGGACCGGGAGGCTCGGGTTGCAGATAGCGTTGGCCTTCGACCACGCCATCTACATCGCCGTCGTGCGAGAGCACGAGCAGGGCGCGGTCTTCACCGGCAATCAGCGGATTGCGGCGCCGCTTCACGGCAAACACTTTGCGGATCTCTCCAAAGTAGAAGCGTGTCAAGTCGACCGGATGCACGAGGCTCTCAAAGATCAAGAGCTTTGGCATGGCAGAGAAATAAGGCTGATTCGGATAAGGACTTGGCCCCAGGCCGTCATTGTTCATCATTGTGAAGTGATAGCCAAAGGGCTTGCCGATCACGCCCGCATCGAGGCGCAGCTTCATCTCGCGATGCCAAGGTTGCCAGCGCCAGTTTTCATGCACCATTACGGGGATGCCAGTGGTCTGGGCCAGGCGTAGCATCTCGCTGGCCTCGGCCAGATTGGGTGCCATGGGTTTCTGGACAATGACTGGCAGGCCGTTGTCAACGCAAAGCTGGACGAGGCTCAGATGTGTGTCGGGCCGGGTGGCTATATCCACAAAATCGAGTTTGTGGCGGGTCAGCATTTCGAGCGGGTCGGTGTAAGCGTGTTCGGCAGAGGCTGTGGCGCGCGCGATATCTGCGTCGCAGGCGGCAATGATCTCTGCACAGTCCATGCGTCGCCAGGCCTCGAGCTGGATCTGGCCAAAGTATCCGCAGCCAACGATGGCGCCGCGTAGTTTACGAGGATTCACGTCCGAGACGATACCATGAGCGCGAGCGGTCAGCGAGTTGTTTCGAAGGGTGATATGTTCAGGACGCATGACCCGCCGCAATCTACTATGTTCCGCTGCTTTGCCACTCATGGCCGCCCCTTCTGAAATTCAGCTCATCGTTATCGGTGATGATATTGGCGCGGCACATGCCATTGGCGAAGGAACAATTCTTGCCTACCAGAAGGGGATTATGCGCACGGCCAATCTGATTGTGCCCGGTCCCTGGCTTCTTGATGCCGTACAGCAGTTTGAAGCCAACCCTGGTCTTGATGTTGGCATCCACCTTGCGCTCAACAGTGAATGGGACAGAGTGAAATGGCGTCCGCTTACGGCGATGCCCAGTTTGGTGGATGCGAACGGTTATCTACCTCCCCGCACTCGCGACGTGCTTGCGCCTGGCGTGAAACTGAGCGAAATAGAGGGGGAGCTTCGGGCCCAGATTGAAATGGGGAAGAGGCTGGTTCCACGGGCCAGCTCGCTTTCTGCGCACATGGGTGCGGCAACGGCGAGTCCGGCATTGCGAGAGTTGACGCAAAAGCTTTGTCTTGAATATAAGATTGCCAATCAAAACGAGTTGACAAAGGTGCATCGGGTGAGGACGCCGTATTCCGGCAATTCGACGGCAGAAGAGAAAGTGGCCGGCCTTGTTGCCATAATCGAGTCCCTTGGGCCGGGCTTGCATTCGACGCTCGATCATCCGGCAACGGACACACCGGAAATGCGCCGCGTTGGTCATCCGGGCAATGAAAACGTGGCCGAACAAAGGGCTGGTGTTCTTTATGCCTGGACTCATCCGCGTGTCCTTGAGGCCGTGAAGAAGCGGAAGATCCAGCTAACGAGCATTGGGGCCTCGCTAGCATGAAGCGGAGCTTCGCGATATTCGTTGCGCTAGTTGGATTGAGCGCACAGTCGGCTGAACTCTCGGTTGGTGGCAAGTATCGCGAATCTTTTTTGGCTTGGCTCAGTGCTGAAGCGCAAACGCATTGGGAGCGGCGCGACCGGCTCGTTGCGTCGCTGAATACACGGCAGTCGATTGTTGAATACCAACAAGGAATCCGGCGCACTGCGCTTGAACTCATTGGTGGTCTGCCGCAGGAGAAGTCACCCCTCAACGCGAAAGTGACCGGGTCTTTTGAACGGACGGACTATCGAGTGGAGAAGCTGATCTTCGAGAGTCTTCCTGGCTTTCGTATAACGGCCAATCTCTATCTGCCGACGACAGGAAAGGCACCGTATCCGGCTGTGCTTGGTGTTGCGGGACACTCGACTAACGGGAAGGCTTCTGCCACTTACCAACGGGCATTTATCAGTTTTGCTCAGCGCGGAATTGCGGTACTGGCCTATGATCCGCCAGGGCAGGGGGAGCGGCTCGAGTATCTTGATGTGTTGACGGGCAAATCGCGTGCAGGTATTGGTGTTGAAGAACACATGATGGCTGGCGTGCCGTCATTGTTGACCGGGATGCCGATTGCGAGGCACTTTGTTTGGGATGGCATTCGCGCCGTAGACTATCTGCTCAGTCGTCCGGAGATTGATGCCAAGCGCATTGGAGTGGCGGGCAATTCGGGGGGAGGCACGCAAGCGGCTTATCTTGCGATGTTTGAGCCTCGACTCGCCACGGCCATTTCCTCCTGCTACATGACAAGCTGGCGTGAATTATGGGCCGGCCCTGGACCTCAGGATTCGGAACAGGTCTGGCCGGACTCGATTTCTCGCGGTCTTGATTTTGGAGACTTTGCACTGACGGAGGCGCCGAAGCCATTCCTGATCACGAGTGCCATCCGCGACTTTTTTCCGATCCTTGGGGCACGGAATACTTTTCGTCAAACGCAGCGCTTGTTTGATCTGTTGGGCGGCGGCGAGAAGCTGGGATTTTTTGAATTTGACGATAGCCATGGATGGTCGAAGCCGCGTCGCGAAGCGGCGAATCGCTGGCTGGAGCGGGTGTTCTTTGGCAAGGAATCGGATGGTCGCGAAGCTGACATCGAGACAGAAGAAGAGAGTGTTTTGTATGCGACGCCTACCGGGCAAGTGGCGAGCTCTGGAGGGTCGGAAACTATTCAGAGTCTCAGCCGCAAACGGGCGGCGGAACTGGAGCTGCAGCGGTCGGCAGTGACGACGGCGGAGATCCGCAGTGCAGTGCGTTGGCACGAAGCAGCAGCGCAAATCGCGGCTACGAGGATTGGAGAAGTGGAGCGGCCATTGGGGCGAGTTGAGAAGCTGGAACTGAGCGTGGAAGGCGGAGTGCGAATTCCGGCCCTTTATTACTTTTACTCAGGATCTGAAGCCAGGGGCCATATCCTGTTTGTGTCTGCAGCAGGGAAGGCTGGCGACCCTGACGTGGAGGAACTGGTGAGCATGGGTTATGCGGTCTTGGCAGTGGATCCGCGAGGTATGGGGGAGAGCTATGCGAAAGGCGGGTCTGGCGGCTATACGCAAACTTATCAGACGGCAGCACGGGCATGGCTGATCGGGAGGAATCTTTTGGAGATGCAAGCTGCCGATATGGTTGCTGCGATGAGATACCTGAAACGGGAGCGGGGGGCGAGTCGGGTTATTCTGTTTGCCAAAGGAAATCTTGGACCGGCGGCCACGCTTGCGGCCGCACTCGATGTTGGCATTGCTGGGCTGATGGTGGAAGGGTCGATTTCTTCTCTGCGGTCTATTGTTGATTCGCCGCTGCATGCTGGCCTGCAAAATGTGATTGCTCCGGGCGCTCTCCTGCGTTTTGATCTGCCAGATCTGCTTCAATTCATCGCGCCGCGGCCAATTTTGATGATCTCGCCAGTGAATCCGTCAGGCATTTCGGTGCGCTTGTACAAAAGTTCCGGGGACACAACTCAAACTGTGCTGCGTGGCGAAGGATGGCCTTTACAGCGTGTGGCTAAAAGTTTTCTTGCGACTAAAAAATAGGCTTAACGCTTAGAGCGGCGAAGTCGATGAGAGGACTTGTGACACCGACTGCGAGACTAACGGAAAACGGATTCGACATAGTTTCGATGGATGAGTATGGAAATTCTGTTGACTGGGAGCCTTTCCTGGAAGCTGCAGGCCAAGCGGTCATTTTATTGCGGAAATGGTGGACGGATCGCAGGCAAGGGGTCGGGAATCGGATCTTTTGGGGCAAGAAAACAGACAAGCCCGAAGATTTTTCTGTGTGGGGAGATGGAAGTCGCAGTGTTGGCGAGGGTCGGCATGACATGGAGAAGGCCTTCCGTAAATTGGGAGACGGGCTCGAAGAATTACTTGCTGCCAATCAGGAATGCCTCGGGAAAGCAAAACTAAGCGCGCAAGTTGGGCTCAGCAAGTTGGCGAATGACTCGTCGGCGACGAGCAACACTCTGATTCATGCGGCGGAGATGTGTCAAGTTGCTTTGCGCTTCACCCAGCAAGGCGGGCAGGAGGCGGACCGCATTCGCGGAGAGCTGGCCGAGATGGAGCGTCTATCGCGGGCGATCCGGGCGATGGGTGGTCTGATACAGGAACACATACGTCCAGCTGAAGTGGTGCAGGTGTTGTTGCGGATTGAGTGTGCGCGCCTGGACGAAGTGGCACGCGCGCCTCTTGAGGCCTTGAGCGTAGAAATTGCGCGGGTTTGCGCCAAGATGGCTCGTACCTTGGAGACTGAGTTTGAACTGGTTGAAAAATCGCATCAAACAGTGACGCACCTGGTTGATTTTGTGCGGGGACTGGATCAGCGCCAACAACAATCAGAACTGAGGCGCGACGAGATTTCAGTTGAGATGGAAGAATTGCGGAAGCTGGGAACCGAGCAGGCGGAGCGCGATTCGGCATTGGCCAGGATTTCCGGAGGTCTTGATCGAGCCGTAGGAGCTGTGATCGAAGCAATGCAATACCAGGATATTGTTGGCCAACGCTGGGAGCACATCGAAGCTGGCTTCGCTGAAATAGAAGCGGGTGAGGGGGATGAGGGCGGGATCGGGATGAAGGCGATGGTGCAGCACGCCCAGTTGATTGAGGCAAATTCGGAGATGGAAGCTGCGATGGGCA
>JANXLY010000393.1 GCA_025354885.1 Acidobacteriota bacterium
TGGGTTAGCATCGCCGCAATATCGTGCCACGCACTTCTGAAATTCCTTACTTGGAGCATGCTCGATGAGTTGCGAGAAAATGGTGCGGCCAGCGTTCATCCCTCATTGTTTCGCAAGCAAAAAGGCAATTTTGTGCCAGGGCGCAAATTTTAGAATTTCAAATCGTTCCCGGCGGGATTCCCGGTATATTATTGACCTGGAATGACTTGCACGTCTTCTCGAGAAAATAGCCGGACACTAGTGAATTCTGCCAATTCGTATTGGTAGCAAAACTTGAGGCAATATTGAAAGCCGTATGAAAAGGCAACGGGGCAAGGCCCTGCGGGTTCCAGGGGTGCCACTGCTGGGTCATCAATATCCCGAGCACCGCCGAAAAGCCCAATGCGTGAAGCCACAGCCAGTGGCTCGCGTACTGCTGCCAACTCTGCTCCTGCAAGGGGTTAACGCCTAAAATCCGGTATATCCAGCCGTCAAAGCGGCTGAACTTTCCTTGATAAACAGCCGCCATGTAGGTACCCAGCGGCTTTACCGCCAAAAGCAGCAGGGCAAAGAAGATGCCAATCTGTATCCATGCATTTGTGCTCATGAAAACCTCTCTGGTTGGATCAGGGCGATGAGCAAATAAATCAAAAGCCCGATCGAGAGGAACAATCCGATCAGTTCCATGACCTGATCTTCTGCTGGAACGCATAAATGCCGAATAAAGATTTCATGGACTCTTTCGCCCTGCCAAGACGCCGTAGAGTAGTGAAATAATAGAGAAGATTTCGTATGGACCCACAAACTCAGGAATGGCTCAGTCAATTGCTGGCCTACACGGCTCAACTTGCTCCCGAAGAGCGGGAGGCTTCCGTACGCGAAGCTTGTGCAGGCCGCGAGGACCTGCTCGAAGTTGCACTGCAGATGTTGCAGTCGGGACAGTCGCCAACCAAGACCATGGTGCCTAGCCGGACTTCGCAGATGATCGGCCCATACCGGGTATTACGCGAACTTGGCAAAGGCGGCATGGGCATCGTCTATCTTGCGGTTCGTGATGACGGTGCATTTCGCAAGAACGTGGCGATCAAGCTTTTACGTGGCGACGCAGTAACCGCCGAATTTGTGGAGCGTTTCCGCAACGAGCGTCAAGTGCTGGCCAACTTTGACCACCCAAACATTGCCCGCATCCTCGATGGCGGCGATACAACAGAAGGCATGCCCTTCTATGTCATGGAATACGTCGAGGGCCGTCCCATCGATCGTTATTGTGACGAAGACAAGCTCAGCCTCAACGATCGGCTCAAGCTCTTTCAAAAACTCTGTGGCGCGATCAGCTACCTGCATCAGAATCAGGTGATTCACCGCGACCTGAAGCCTGGCAACATTCTGGTCTCGACCGAAGGCATCGTCAAACTCCTCGACTTCGGAATTGCCAAGCAACTGGGCCCTGCGAGCATGGAGCTCACAACAGCCGAGGGCACTCCGCTAACTCCCGCATATGCAAGCCCCGAACAGTTTACGGGTCGGGCAGACGCCCGCAGCGACATCTACACTCTGGGCGTGATTCTCTATCTGATGCTCACGGGTCGCCTCCCCGATCAAGGCACAATCAAACCACCAAGCGAGAGTGTGCGTGAGGATTTCCAGCGCACGCAAGAGACAACCAAGCAACTGAAAAAACGCATCATGGGGGACCTCGATCTAGTCGTGCTGAAGGCGATGCATCGCGAGTCTCGGATGCGATACGGCACGGCGCAGGAACTTTCTGAAGATCTCGATCGCTTTCTCAGTGGGCAACCTGTGCTCGCCAGATTACGTAATGGATTGAGTCAGAAAGCTCTCGGCCTGGCTGCTGCCGCAGTCATCGTTCTCGTCGGCGCTGGAGCGGGAGTTTACTTCCTGGAACATCGGTCAACGCCCACACCGGAGCTACAGAAACCAGTGGAAGCACAGGGCGTACCGGCAAAGCAGGAATCGCAAACGCCGGTCCAAAGCACGCCAATCAGCGCAGCGCCTGCAAATCCAGCGCCAGAACCGGCCCCCAAGGAGCCAACCCCAGCAGGGAGCAAACCTGTGGCTGTCACTGCCACCGTACCCGCAAAAGTACCCGCAACAGTGCAGACAACAGTGCAGACAACAGTGCAGGCAACCAGGCCTGCAACCTTGCCTGTCGCAGTGCCCAAGTCATCGACTGTACCGCCGCCGGTAATACCGGAAGGACTCGAAGAGGCACGTGAGAAATTTGCAAGCGTGGCAGGCCACGTAGCTGCCAGCGAACAGATGTTCGCGAGAATTAAGGCCGAGATGGAAGCAAAGGGACTTTCGATTCGTGCCGACACGCTCTCTCGCGTAACATCAATGAAGCTGAATCTTGAGCAGGCGAAACTCGATCTCGACCGGATGAATGTGGCTGGAGCCATCAAAAACATGAACGCGGCTGAAGCTCAGGCAGCTCGCGTCAACAAGGAATTTGGCAGATAGTGATATATGAGCAAGAGGAGTTTGTAAAATGCGTTCTCAATTAGCCCTGATTCTGGTACTCAGCGTGATTTCGCTGAGTGCTCAAACGCCGACTGTGCCAGCGGTTCCGCCGGCGGCGAAAACTTCAGCCCCCCAGTCTGCAGTAAAGACGGCCGCCGCAGTCAAGACTGTAGCGAAACCGGTCCAAAGTCAGTTGGGAAAGATCATTCAGATGATCGAGTTGAAACTGCCGGAGGCCGCTGTACTCAATGCGATCAAAGGGGCTGGCAAATTGAATCCAAGCCCGGACGACTATATTCGCCTGAAGCAGGCTGGCGCAAGTGATGCAGTGTTTGCAGCCCTCAGCGGCTCGCCATCGCCATCGCCCGCCGCATCTGCCGTAGCGGCCAAGCTGCCGGCGAGAATAGTTGAGAGCAGCATAAATACCGACTTTTCCACGTTGGCCTGTACGAAACCCAGCTCGTCGGCCAAGCGCGTAATCGCCATCGACGAGTTCGACTTTGGCACCGTGCGCACCGCAGTTGCAGCAATCTTCGGCACCCAAGTGGATGTCGGCAAAGGAATCCTGGCGCTCTTGACCAAGCGTCTTGCCGAAGACGGCAAGTACAGGATCGTCGAACGCAAGAACCTCCAGAAGGTTCTCTCCGAGCAGGACCTTGGAGCGTCGAACCGGGTGAAGCAGGGCACAAATGCCAAGATCGGCCGCGTGCAAGGCGCCGACGCAATCCTGATGGGAACCATCACCGTCTTCGGCAATGACACCCGCAGCAACAGCGTCAACACGGGAGCCGTAACACGCGGAAAACTTGGCGGCATCCTTGGCAACGTCAATGTCGGCGGCCGATCGGACAAAGCGATCGTCGAAATCAGCTATCGGTTGATCGACGCGGAATCCAGCGAAGTAATCGCCGTGGGCGAAGCACGAGGAGAATCGAAACGTAAATCGAGCGGTATTGGTCTTGCCGGATACGGTAATGGCAGCGGGGGAAATCTTGGGGTGAACATGTCGAGCTCGAATTTCCTTGAGACCGTGATCGGTGAGGCCACTGTCGATTCCGTGACGAAGTTGGCAGCCATTGCAAACTCCAAGGAACAGAGCATCGCCCGCCGAACCTCAGAGGTTGAAGCAAAGATTGCCGAGATCGCCGGCAACAAGGTTTATCTTGCCGCCGGATCCAACGACGGCGTACAGCAATGCGACCGTTTTGAAATTTCACGAGTGATCAAGGAAATCAAAGACCCTTCGACCGGAGAAGTGCTCGACCTGCAAATTGAAAAGGTAGGAGAGCTGATGGTAATGGAAGTAAGAGACAAAATCTCGATTGCTTATTTCAATGGATCGTCCAACCCGAAGGTGGGTTATGTTGCCAAGAAAATCAATTAATATCTTTGCCTTTGCGGCGCTGCTTTGTGCCCAGACCGGCAGCCTCGATTCGATGCTGACCCAATTTGAGGGCCAACTCGCGAAAGGCCAACCCAGCCCCGAGCAGTTGCAGCATAACCTCAACTCGCTGTCAAGCGGGCTCCGTCAGGGCAACTGGTCCAATCCGAATCAGCGCATTCCCGTTACCAGTCGGGCTGTTGGCTATCTCAACAATGTACAAGGCGTAGCTGGCCGCGACAGAAATCTCGGAATTTCTATGTCCGGAATCTACCGTCAGATTGGAGGCCTTGAGACCAACCCCCAAAGCGCGTGGCTGAACTACCGTAACGCCTATCTGATGCTGAACCATTTTCCGGTTGACAGTCAGATTCGCACCGAGATGCAGCAAATCCGCCGCAGCGTCGAAGTGATCGAAGCCCGAATGCCCGAGCTCCCTAAGCTCGACTGGTCCAGCCTCGACGCGGCTGGGCAAAAGGAATACGACTCCGTAATGGAGCGCTACATCAGCGTCAGCTCAGCTGCAAGTTCGGCGGAAGTAACTGCTGAAACCATGCGTCGCTCCATGGCCGATCAGGGGCTGGCAGTGCGACCGGAAATTGTCAGCGGATTGACGCGTATGAAATTGAAGCTCGAAGACGCAAAGCGCCTGATCGAGCAAAAGAATTATGCGATCGCCAAAGACAGGTTGGCCTCGGCAGAAGCCGAGGCCCAAAAGATCCTGAAGTTGTTTGGTGGTTAGGCGCTAGCGGGCAGCGAGCAATGCTCGTAAGTGGCGAGCCCGCTCAGGGCTTCGCAACTGCCGCAAGGCTTTGGCTTCGATTTGACGAATCCGCTCGCGCGTGACGTCAAATTCCTGGCCAATTTCTTCGAGTGTGTGTTCACGCTCGCAGCCGATGCCGAAACGCAGGCGTATCACCTTCTCCTCTTTCGGAGAAAGAGTCTTGAGGATATTCGCTGTTTCTTCACGCACGTTGGCATCAATGACAGCGTCGACAGGAGAGCCTACCCAGCGATCTTCGATCAGGTCGCCAAGCGCAGATTCGCCATCGCGGCCAACCGGAGTCTCCAACGAAACGGGGTCACGAGAAATAGTCTTGAGCTTCTGGACTTTCTCGACAGGAATGTCCATGCGGCGCGCAATTTCGTCATTCGTCGGTGCGCGGCCAAGTTCTTTCTCCAATTCGCGAGTAGCGCGGAGGAACTTGTTCATGCTCTCGTTCATGTGAACGGGAATACGGATAGTGCGACTCTGGTCGGCAATCGCGCGGGTGATTGCCTGCCGAATCCACCAGGTTGCGTAAGTGGAGAACTTGTAGCCGCGGCGGTATTCAAATTTGTCAGCAGCACGCATCAGGCCGATGTTGCCTTCCTGAATCAAATCGAGCAAGTGCAGGCCACGATTTACGTACTTTTTGGCAACACTGACGACCAGTCGCAGATTGGCTTCGACTAGATCCTTCTTGGCGCGTTCGGCTTCGCTCTCACCGTTTCGAATGTTGTGGAGCGAAATGCGGAGGTCAGGCAACGAGGCGGCAGCAATCTGCTCACGCTTCTTGACTTCACGTTTCAGCTCACGCGCTCTGGCTTGAATGACAGGAGTCTGTTTGCCCGACTCCAGCCTTTCCATCTCTTGCGCGAGATGGTTCATCTCTTCAACGGCATGCTCAAGTTTCTTGGTGAACTCTTTCCATCGACGCACATTCCACGGGATCGCGCGAATTCCCAGCGAAAGATCAATCCGGGATCGGTTGTACTTGCCAAGAGCCTTTTTCTTCAGCTTCTTGTTGGCCCCTGGTACAGCTTCATATTTCGTAAAGAGCGGCTGGAGTTTCCGCTCCAGCAGGACAACCTTGTTGAACTGCTCAAGAACAATTTTAGCTTTTCTTTCAGTCGCAGCTGCACCTTCTTCGATATCGACACCGAGATCGACGAGTTCATCGAGGTCGGTCTGACCGCGCTTGACCTCTTCCATCAGGCTCAACACCATCTGATGCACCAGCGGAGACCGGCTCAAAGCTTTATGGGCACGGACCTTCCCGCGCTCCATCTTGCGGGCAAGCGTAACTTCGCCTTCGCGAGTCAACAGCGGTACAGCACCCATTTCGCGCAGATAAACGCGAACAGGATCGTCCGTGTAAATGGACTCCTCTTGTTGGGGTTGGCCGTCGTCTTCTTCTTCTTCAGCCGATTCAACCGGGAAAAATCCAGGTTCCTCGTCAAAGGCTACGCCCAGAGTTTCTGGGGCTTCTTCTACTTGAAATTGATCGTCAAACGTATCCACTTGGGCTCACCTCACCATAAACACACAAATCCACAGTCTCTTGAATACGGATCTTTGCATCGACTTGCGCCGACGAGACCCAAAATGTTGCTGCAGTTTTGGCTAAATAATTGATTTTGAATGACTTGCGTGGTGGGTGGCGTTCCCTGCCGGCGAAATAGATGTAGCACGGCGTTGTGACAAGGTCATCCAGTCCAGTTTAACATCGAACAGCTTGAATGTTAACCCTCTATTTCAATTGATGCGCTGAAAACAAAATAGTTGCAGCATCTAGGCCCTGCCCTTGTCCTTGATCAGTCGCCGGATTTCGTTGAAAAAGGCCTCTTCGTCCTGGAAGTCTCTATAAACGCTAGCGAAACGAACGTAGGCGATTTTGTCCAATTCCCGCAGGCGGGCCATCAGAATCTCTCCGATCGCAGTGGAACTCAGTTCGCGATCGGATTCACCCATCATGGCGCTTTCCACCTGGTCGACCAGTTCAGCAAGTTGGGGAATGGGTACAGGACGCTTTTCACAAGCCTTGAGCAGCCCATTCAGGATTTTCTGCCGGTCGAATCGTTCTCGGCGGCCGTCTTTTTTGACAACCATAAACGGAATTTCTTCGATGCGTTCGTAGGTAGTGAAGCGCTTCTGACAGGCCAGGCATTCGCGTCTGCGGCGAATGTTGTTGCCTTCTTTCGACTCTCGAGAGTCGATCACTTTGTCTTCAAGGTGAGCGCAGAATGGGCACAGCATATCAGGAGGTCTCCTCGCCGATGTGGCGTAATTTGGTGAAACTGAGGCCTTCACGAACTGCAAAAGCAATCCCGAGAGGCACGATAAGCGTGAATGAGATCACCCATAGCACAATGGCAAGCGAGGCGGCGTCTTCAAAGCGGATGCCGAAAAGCTGGGTGAGGACAGCAACAGCGGCTACCTGCATGCCGCCGCCAATCCCGGGGAGCTGCACTACAGCACCAAAGCTGACGAGGCCCAGAACGGTTGCCACGTCGGCCACTGAAAGCGAGCGGGTGACCGGAAAGGCCTGAAACAGTGCCCAGTAGCAACCAGCGATGATGAGCCATTCAATCACGGTATAAAAGATGACGAGCGACTGGAGACGAGGGTCACAGCAGGCAGTCGCACCTACCAGAAAATTGTCGGCAAGCGGTCGAAGTTTGCCAGCAAGCCCGGCCGGAAGCCTTTCAACCAGACCAACCAGTTTGCGCCGTTGCTGCGGATTTAGAAAACGGAGAGCAAAGATGAAGATGAGGCAAAGTCCGGCACCTGCCAAGGCCAAAGTGCCGCCACTCGAGACAACCAAGCGAAGCTCCGGGCCAGCCTGCGAGACGATTCCACTCTGGGCCAGATGGATCAACCCAAAGCCGAAAAATAGAATCACCACTAAAAGGTCATATATGCGTTCAAAGAGCCATACGGCGAGTTGGGCAGAGAAGGAGGTCTTCGATTCGCGAGCAATCCACCACGGGCGGACGAATTCCCCTGGACGTCCGAGGAGAACGATTGCTGTGAAACCGATTGTGGTCCCGACGAAGAGCCGCCAAAGGCTCGGGGTTGGGCCGAGTGGACGAATCATGATTTCCCAACGAAATGCACGCCCCCAATAGCTGAGTATTATGAATAGGATAGCTAGAGCACAGTATTTTGGATCGAGAGAAGCGAGCGTGGCCCGGAAGCGGGCCCAGTCGAAACTCTGGGAGCCAGCTGTGGCGCGATAGAGAATCAAGCCAATGACCAAGAGAACGAGCAACGCCACCCAGGGAATGTTCGGCCGACTGGTCGCTGGACGATGCGACTTTGAAGAAATTGTTCCCACGTGTGAACTTATCATGATAAATCCTCGTTTCTCTAATCAGAAGACAGCTCATGATCCATCTGACAAACAATTTGCCCACCGGAACCAATTGGGCTGTGCCGTATTTTCAGACCGGGGCTGGGCAAGAAATCTCTCAAAACTCTCGTTGGGGAATGGCATTGGACGCAGATTCAATACTGGTTGAACGCTGCCTGGAGGGCGATCAGGGGTCCTGGGAAGATCTGGTCAAAGTCCACACGCGGCGTGTTTATGCAATTTGCTACCGCTTCCTCGGCAAGGACGAAGAAGCTCAAGACCTGACCCAGGAAGTGTTTCTGCGGATCTTCAAAACCCTCAAAAGTTTTAGGGCCGGCGAAGGGAGCTTCACTGTTTGGCTCTCGCGTCTGACGCGCAATCTTTTGATCGACAACTATCGAAGAACCAAAGGGGAACGGATGACCGACTCCCTCGAAACACAATTGCCAATGATCGAAGAGACCTCACTGGCAGGTGGCCGCACGGACGGATTGCTAGCCGGCCGGGAGGCCAGTGAGCTCTTGCAGGGCGCCTTGCAAAAGCTGTCCCCGGAATTGCGTGAGGCTGTGATCCTCCGCGACTTGCAGGAAATGGAATATCGGGAAATCGCTCTGACCCTGAGCGTGCCCGAAGGAACAGTCAAAAGTCGGTTGAACCGGGGGCGGGCAGAACTGGCTCGTGTCTTGAAGCGGCAGAAGGTTGGGATCTAAGATGAGCGAACTAAACTGCCTCGAAATCGACGAATTGCTATGCGACTTCTTGGACGGCACGCTGAGTGCAGAACAGAAAACAGCGTTTGAAGCACACACGGCTAAATGCGCGGCCTGCCAGGAACTGGTAGCCGACGTAAGCGGCGCGGTGAACTTCATGGAGCGGGCGGCGATGGTTGAGGTACCAAAAGAACTGGTAACGCGAATTTTGTACCATACGCCAAAGCAGGCACCTTTGCTTGAGGCGATGGCCAGGCAGGACTGGCTGAAGCGATGGGTTGCGCCGTTGATCCAGCCGCAGTTCGCCATGGGCATGGCGATGACGATTTTGAGTTTTTCGATGCTGGGCAAGTTTGTCGCACCCGTGCGGCAGATCAAGCCGAGCGATCTGGATCCAGTGAAAGTGTGGCGGAATGTCGATGATTCCGCTCACCGCACCTGGGACCGTTTTGTGAAGTATTACGACAACCTCCGGCTTGTTTACGAAGTCCAGACCGCGATCGACGACATCAAGGGCGAGCCGGAGGAGCAGGCCGGAGCAGTACAATCCAATACCAAGAAGAGTGGAGAGTCAAAATGAACCCCACCGAGAATGAAGCACTTCAACCGGAAGAACCCATCTCACCCAGCTCACCTATCGTCGGCTATTGCCGTGCGACAGGAAAGGCTTTGACCTCGTCCAATTCCGTCTATGTAAACGGAATCCTGTATTCGAAGGAATACGCAGAACAGACAAAACTGACAGCAGAGCCGAAATCACCTTATGCCGATGCGGCCGTGACTGCTCCGAATAACTCGGACGTCTCTCCAGGCTGGGCCTTTGTGCTGGGCTTGATCCCTGGCGTTGGGGCGATCTACAACCAGCAGTACGCCAAGGGGCTGTTTCATATCATCGTCTTTGGTTCTTTGATTTCAATACTGGACCGTCCGGGTGCGGCAGGGCCATTTCTCGGAATCTTGTTGGCGGGATGGTATTTCTACATGCCTTTTGAGGCTTACCACACCGCGCAAAAGCGCCAGCGTGGCGAAGTGGTGGACGAGATGAGCGGCTTGGTGAATTTGCCACAAGGCATGAAGAAATTGCCGCTGGGGCCTTTTGTCCTGATCGGGTTTGGCTTTGTTTTTCTGCTCGATAATCTGGGGCTTTTGCGGATTGACGATATCTTGCGGTTCTGGCCAGTGCTGATGATTGCGGCGGGAGTGATTCTGCTGGTGCAACGCTTTCAGGCAGCAGAAGCAGTAAAGGAGAACGGAAATGCCAACTAGCATTGGACTTGTAGCCGCAGTGCGTGGACCTGTGATCCTGATTACCCTGGGCACATTGATGGCGATTGACCATTCCGGCGGCCTGCGATTTAGCCGGACCTGGCCGATTCTGATCATCATGTTTGGACTTTTGAAACTGGCAGAGTACATGAAAGGAGGGCAGCAGTAATGAAGCAGTCATTTGTTGGACCGATCGTACTGATCGGAATTGGCGGGCTTTTCCTCGCTAACAATCTGCGCCCCGAGCTTTCCCCTTGGCGCCTCTTACTCGATTACTGGCCCTACCTGCTGATTGTTTGGGGTCTGGTACGGCTTGCTGAAATCGGGTTTCTCGCTTCACGAAACCAGCCCTTGCCCAAGCGCGGTGTAAGCGGTGGCGAATGGGGATTGATCATCTTCATCACGATTGCCGCCAGCGGGATGTGGTTTGGCATGGACGTGCGTGACCGTATCCGGACTGGCAAAGTAAATCTGCGGGGATTGCAAATCTTCGGCGAGACCTTTGAGTATCCGGTGAGTGCGAATGCGAACTGCCCCAAGGCACCACGAATCATCGTAGAAAACAGGCGTGGAAACGTGCGGCTGATTGGAACTGATACAGATCGGATCAACGTAAGCGGGCACAAGACAGTTTTCGGGATGGACAGAGTCGAAGCTGACCGGATCAGCGAGCGAATGAAGCTGGAACTGACCGTACAAGGCGATCAGGTTGTGATCCGCACGAATCAGGAGAATGCGGCAAGCGACAATAGGGTAGAAGCCGATCTCGAAGTGCAGATCCCTAAAGGCGCATCGGTGGAATGTCGCGGGACTTATGGCGACTTTGATGTCAGCCAGATCTCCGGCAGCTTTGAAGTGAAATCCGAGAATGCCGGAGTGCGTGGACAAGACATTGGCGGCAATGTAAGGATTGATCTGCGGCGGAGCGACGTAATACGGCTGGTGCGTGTAAAAGGCAATGTGGATGTGAAGGGTGCCCGGGCTGACGATCTTGAAATGGATGAAGTAGCTGGTCAGGTGGTTGTGGATGGGCAGTTCACTGGCAATATCGATTTCCGAAGAATTGATAAGAGTCTTCGATTTTCGAGCAAGTCCACAAATCTTACAATCGAGAAGTTGAAAGGCAGAGCTCACCTGTCGGATGGAGACCTCGAAGTCGAAGACATTCAGGGAGCGCTGCATTTACGAAGCAAGTCGAAAGATGTGCGCGTCAGCGGATTCTCGACACCGGTCGACATCGATCTCGATCGCGGCGATATTGAATTGTCCCCTGGCAGCGGGACACTCAGCATGATGGTGGCAAAGACGTCGAGCGGCAGAGTAACCCTGCATCTGCCTGAAAATGCCAAGTATGACCTGGATGCAACAACGCGGCGGGGCGAAGCGGAAAACGAATTTGGAAGTCCGCTCACAAGCCGTGAGGAAAATCGTGGCGCTACGATTCGAGGCGGCAATGGTGGGCCAAAGATCCTGCTCGAGACCGGACGTGGCCGCATGACGATTACTAGAGGCGGAGTGATGAGCAGCCGCGCTGATCGGTCCGTGCCCGCGCCTCCAGCGCCACCCAAGGTAGCTGCGCCGCCGGCAGTTGTAGATCGCTAGAGGCAAGCAGACAATTTGTATGCTGCAGCGAAAGCCAGGTTCTCAGAAAAGAGCCTGGCTTTTTCTATGCGGCTAATTTTCTGGCGTAAGCTGAAAATACTCAAACAGCAAAGGGGGAGTCAGCAAGTGCCAACTCTGAACCGAACCAAAGCCAATCCGTGGTTGCTGAAGACGGCACCTGGAAGCTCAGAATACACGATGCACATGGACGAAAAGGAGGGCCTGTCGGTGATCGTTTGTGCGGTTGGTAAAACCGTGCTGCTCTATGACGCCCGCTGCATCCAGGATTTACACGCGATGCTCAAGTCCGTCGGAGACCGGATGGAACTGGGTGGCGCGGATG
The DNA here is from genome assembly GCA_025354885.1 of Acidobacteriota bacterium. Taxonomy (GTDB): domain Bacteria; phylum Acidobacteriota; class Terriglobia; order Bryobacterales; family Bryobacteraceae; genus Bryobacter. The sequence goes on from JANXLY010000393.1 coordinate 11,878, forward strand.
AGCAAAAAGCGGCGAAGGAGGGAACCATTGAAGCTTGGGGCCGCTTCGGCATGAATCCAGTCGGCGGATGGTACGGCTTAAAAAAAAGGCTTCGGGGTCGATTCGGCGTGTATCTTCCCCCTTTGATGGAAGAGTTGGGCCTCTGCGAGCTCGAACACAATCCAAAGAACAATCGAATGCGCGCCAGATAATGCCCTGCAAGCCATGTTCCTCCCTCAAAGCCTTCCCGTATGTTAAATTGTCACGAGGAATGCTCTACTCTCGAATTTTTCAAATCCGCGCTTTCGCATTGGGCGTTCTCACTGCTCTGAGCTTGTGCGCACAGCCGCCTGTACCGAATGAAGCCCAGGGGATTCCAGTCCGAACCGCCCCCGCAGATTATCAGGCCAAAGTTCAGGTTGGTGCTATCACGATTGCAGGCGATTTCGTCGGGCACGCTGTTCCCACTGCCCAAGGGCCACTTTCCACCGAAGATTATGTGGTGATCGAAATCGCTTTCTTTGGCCCTCCAGAAGCTCGGCTCAAGCTCACGTGGGAAGACTTTTCTGTTCGTATCAATGGAAAGAAGATGGCTACTCCGGGACATCAATTTGGGTTGGTGTTGAAGTCCTTGAAGGACCCGGAATGGATTCCGCCCACGACGGAAGGAAAAGAATCAAAGGGCAGCATCAACGGCGGTGGGGGCGGCGCACAAGGCGACCCGAAGCCTTTGCCACCCAAGATGCCCTTCCCCCTGCGAAGGGCTATGGAACAGAAAGTCCAGAAGGCCTCCCTGGCAGAAGGGGATCGCCCATTGCCGCAGGCTGGACTCATCTTCTTTCCCTATCGAGGCAAAGATACGTCCATCCGTACTGTTGAATTGATTTACGCCGGTGCGGCCGGCCCGGCAACTTTGACCTTCGAACAATAGCCCCAATCTGGCTCTCTAGCTGTTGTCGTGAGCTTGCTGCAACCGCTGGATATTGATTTTCGTCATTTGAAGCATCGCATCCATGACTCTTCCCGCTTTCCCTGGGTCGTTGCCTCGAAGCAACTCCCTTAAGGCGCACGGTATGATTTGCCACGACAACCCAAACTTGTCCTTCAGCCAACCGCAGCGGCCTTCGCTTCCGCCAGCAGCCAGTTTCATCCACAAATCGTCAACTTCATCTTGAGTTTCGCAATCCACAAAAAGTGAAATCGCCTCGGTGAAGTGAAAGGTTGGCCCACCATTCAAAGCAATAAACTCCTGTCCCCCAATCTGGAATGTCACGGTAAGGACGGAATCTCCGACACGGTTAACATTCAGGATCTTCGAATTCTTGAAGATGGAAACGTAGTGGTTGGCGGCTTCTTCGGCGCTGCGATCAAACCACAAAAAAGTCGTGATTTTTTGCTTGGACATCTGGGACTCTCCTTTGATACCGGTAGCGTTCAATACGCATTCCTGGTTGAGTCGAAGCGCAGAAGACTTTTTCGACATCCCGGTCAAAGTTAATGAAGTCGAAGTAGAAGCGGCTAAACCCGATGTGTGTCGGCTCGCCAGGACTTGACTTGCTCTTTGATCACTTTGGGATCGGTATTTTTGCTGGCAGCGTCCGCGACGAGCGCAGGGAATTCAGCATCAGAGGCGAAGCGGAGCGAGATGATCTGGTGAATAGAGAGACTCGAGGGCAGGAGCTTGCCGGTGAGTACAAAGTGGCGTAAGTTTTCTTCAGCACGGATGCCCCGGTCTTGCGCCTTGAGGGCAAAAGTGCGGGCGAAGAACGCGGTGACGAAAACACACAAGGTGAGCACAACGAGAAGCGAAGCGCTGTAAATGCGTTGGTGGTCGCCAATCGAATTGGAAAGGTTGACGCAGGCACCGATGAAAGAGAGGAGAAGTACGAAACCGAGCGCGAGAAAAGCAGGAACGCGTTGGGCGTGGTTCTGTAAATTCTGAGTGGGCATGCGCACTATACTCTCATGTTGCGCGGCAAAGCGCTCGTACAGCAAAATAGAAATCATGAATCCGTTTGCAACCGACCGAATGAGTGAGGGCTATGCAGCGGCGCGTCCGCCGGTGCACCGGCGCGTTGTGGATTTGATGGCGCAACGAGGTGCCTTGACAGGAGTAGTGCTGGATGTGGGCTGCGGCTCCGGCCTCTCGACAAAAGCTCTCGATGGGATTGCCCGTAAGAGAATCGGGGTGGAGCCGGCTGAGGCAATGGTGAGATTGGCGGATGGCGTTTCCCCAGGTGCAGCGTTCGCTGTGGGACGCGCAGAGGCCTTGCCGTTGCGTGCGGCAAGTGTGGTCTGGATTACTGCTGCGGGCGCTTTGAATTATGTGGATTTACCGGCGTTTTTTGGAGAGGCTGCAAGGATCTTGAATCCCGCTGGTGGTGTGGCCGTTTATGATTTTTCGCCGGGGAAAGTCATGAGGGGCAGCGATTCGCTCACGAAGTGGTTTCAACAATTCATAGCCCGCTACCCGTGGGCACCAGCCGAAGCGCTGGCTCTCGATCCGGAAATATTGGGACAACTGGGCATGGGGTTTGGGGTGGAAAGTGCCGAGCGCTTTGCCGTCGGAATTGAGCTGACTCGCGCATTTTATGTGAGCTACATGATGACGGAATCCAATGTAGCTTATGCCTTGCGGAGGGGAGTGTATGAGGCAGAAATCCGGAACTGGATTGAATCCACCTTACCCGAGGATGGCTGGGGTGAAATTGTGTTTGAAGGCTACTGGGCCATAATGCAAATGTGGAACTGAAACGTGGATCGGATCTGAAAGCGACTCGGGGCAACCCGGCTTATTTCGCAGGTGAGGTTTGGATAGAAGCACTAGTGGCCAGCGCCCTGATGACGGTAAAGGGGGTGAGAGTGACCTTCACGCCAGGATCTCGAACGGCTTGGCACACACATCCAGCTGGACAGATATTGTTTGTTGCTTCTGGACGCGGATGGGTGCAGAAACACGGAGAAGCAGCAATCGCGATGAGTGCTGGAGATACCGTCATCATTGGAGCAGGCGAGAAACACTGGCATGGAGCGGCGTCAGATTGCCCCATGGTTCACATCGCAGTGCAACCAATTGTGAATGGCGTGGATTCGGAGTGGTTGGAGCAGGTCGGCGAAGCCGAATACCTCAGAGTGCAAATAGCCGGCACCTGATAGAATAACGACGTGCTGCACAAGATCACGCTTGAAGGCGTGGGGCCGTCAAATCACTTAGAAGCAACTTTTGCTGAACGACTCAATCTGATAACAGGAGATAACGGACTCGGCAAGAGTTTTCTTCTGGAGGTGGCTTGGTGGGCTTTGACTCGCACATGGCCGCACAAAAATCGGCCCGCTTTGCCCCGCCAAAATGCCCGCAAAGCGGGGATTGACACGGAAGTTTTTGGCAGCGGCAAGAAAGCCGTAAGCAGGAAAATTCCTTTTGATTTCGCAAAACAAAAATGGATACAGCCGCAGGCCAGGCCTCAACTACCTGGGCTTGTACTGTTCGCTCAGGTAGATGGTGGATTTGCGGTATGGGATCCGGCACGAAACTACTGGAAAGATGAGGATGGCGAGCGGCCTTCGGCTTTCCTGTTTGATTCGGAGCAGGTTTGGACTGGGCTTCAGGAGGACGGTCAATGGCGTTGCAATGGACTGTATCGGGATTGGGCCTCGTGGCAGCGCGAAAGCGGCAACGAGGCGTTCGCGCAATTAAAGCTTGCGCTGGAGAAGCTTTCGCCGCCTGGAGAAACTCTGAGGCCTGGATTGTTGCAGCGCATCAGCACGGAAGATTCACAAGATTACCCGACCATCCATATGCCTTACGGAGTGGATGTTCCCCTCATTCATGCATCGGCTGCAATCCGCAGAATTTTGGCATTAGCATATTTATTGATCTGGGCATGGAGAGAGCATCTGCGTGCTGCGGAACTGCGGAGGGAAGCCACTGCAAAGAGAATAATTCTGTTGATAGACGAAGTGGAAGCTCACCTGCATCCGGCGTGGCAAAAAAAAATCCTGCCGAGTTTGCTCCATGTCGTTGAGGCTTTGACTGGCGCGGGGAGTGGACCGGCAATTCAAGTGATTTGTTCCACACATTCCCCGCTTGTGTGCGTGTCGATGGAATCGTATTTTGACAGCGAAAGAGATCAGCTTTTCGATTTAGACCTCGATCCTTTGAATGGTGTAAGGCTGGAGGCCGTTCCATTTCAAAAGATGGGTACTGGGGAGAATTGGCTCCTGAGCCGTCACTTTGATCTGAAAACAAGTTATTCGGTAGAGGCCGAGAAAGTACTCGCCACAGCCGCGAAGCTTGTCGAAGAGGGTACCAAAAATCCTGCGAGCATTAAAAAGGCCGAGTTCCTCAGAGTGGATAAAGATCTACGAACGGTTCTGACTGAACTGGATCCATCCTGGGTGAGATGGCGCACGATTGGAGAGAAGCGAGGCTGGTTGGGATGATCGGTGTGGCCCGTGCGCCGGAACCGGAGAATTTCTCGACAACAGTTGGGGTGAAGGGGCAAAAGTTACTCCGCACTTCCAACCTGAGACCACCAGTCGAAAGCAAGTTTTGGAAGGGTAAAGAGCATTGGCGGGATGCGCTCGACGAGCTTGGGGATAGCTATAGTTGGGTTTGCGCCTATGCAGCGATGCGGATCGAACGGGTGACAGGGTCGCGGAGCGTGGAACATTTCAAGCCAATCAGCATATATCCGAGTTTGGCCTACGATTGGAATAATTTTCGGCTGGTCTGCGGATTGATGAATGGGAGGAAAGGAAATTTTGAGGATGTGCTCGACCCTTTCGAGATTGCGGTTACGGAAAGAATTTTTGACCTGAATCCTTTATCAGGGGAAATCAGGCTACACATCGAGTGCCCCCAAAGATTCAAGAAGTTGGCAAGAACCACAATCCAGCGACTGAAGCTTGACGACGCCCGTTGCAATCAAGCGCGACTGGAGCACATCGACAGTATTTTGAAGAAAGACTGGAGTGAGGCAGAATCGAAGCGGCAAAGCCCTTTCGTTTTTGCCCGATTGAGGGAGCAGGGACTGATTTAGCGGCGCTGGATGAGCCAGATCAGGAAGGATGCCACGAGGCTGAGAATCAGGCAACTCGCAATCGGAAAGTAAATAGTTGTGTTTTTGCCGCGCCAGAGAAAGTCACCCGGCAATTGGCCAAGCTTGAACGGAATTTTGTCGCCGACCAAAATTAACAGCCCGGCCAGGACCATCACCAGGCCGGCGACAATGAGGACCTTGCCCATCAGAACTGGATACGTGCTCCCACCTGACCACTACGTCCGGAACCGAAATCGACACCACGCGCACCCGTAATGCGGCCGAAGTTAACGTTGTCGATATTCATCACCGGGTCGCCCAGATTAGTGTAGTTGGGGACGTTCGTGAAGGACCCTTCGAGACGAAGTGAAACCTTTTCGGAGATAGCGAATTTCTTCGCCATACCAGCGTTCCAGCCGAGTGTAGCCGGACCAACAACGATGCCGACACCAGAGCTGCCGAAACGCCCGATGGGTGCAATGTCGCGCCCGGGAACTACGCCGACAGCGCAGTTGAATTGAAGAGCGCCAGGCGAGCGGCCGGGGCAGACAAAGTCATTGCGGTCGAGCCAGAGATTTCGGTTGGGAGAATCAAGCGCACCGTCACCGATGCGGTCTGGACGCTGCGTCCCGCGGCGCGGAGCATTGGTGCCAGAAGGGTCGCCACCAACGAAGGTGGGCGTCATAAAGGGGCCGGATTGCAAGGTGAAAATACTTGAGATCTGCCAACCACCAAGCACTGCGTCGACGCCTTTGTTTGCAGAGCTCATGAACTTACGACCTTTACCGAATGGAAGTTCATATACCAGTGTGTTGACGCTGCGCTGACGGCGAGTTGCGTAAACGTCGCCACGGTCGCCCTTGCGGTTGAAAGAGTCAGTGACGCGGCCACCACCCGTTTCACCGGCAAAGCCTGAGGGGTTGGGACCGGCATTGTCTGCCAGGTGCTTGGCAAAGGTGTAGGCAGCAGTGAAGGTGAGTCCGCCAGAGAAGCGGCGGTTCAACTCGGCCTGGAAGGAATTGTAGTTCGAGTTGGCACCAGCGTCCCGGCTATAGATCAGGCCCCAGTTGGGAAAGGGGCGATCCGTAAGTGGACGTTGTGTGAAGAAATTCGTAGAGGACTTTGGCTGATTGAGGTCCGGAGCCCAAGGGAGGTTGGTCGACTTGTTCGCGATATAAGAGACGCGCAGGCCCATCGAATTGGTGAGTTGGCGGTCAATTGACATACTCCATTGAGCCATCACAGGCGGCCTGAAATCGATCTGATTGGCAGTGCGGAATTCGAAGGTGCCTAGCGAGCCGCCACGGATGCCGCTGCCCTGGGTCCGAGTTTCAGGAAGCACGAAAACGGGCTTGCCATCAGTGCCGACATTGTTGAAGCTGCGGACGTCAGACTGGACGGTGCCTGTAAGCGAAAAGAAAACGCTGCCAAGCAAAGTCATGTTGTAAATGCCGAGCCCGCCACGAATCGTGGTCTTGTCATTGAGACGATAGGCAAAGCCAAGTCGCGGAAGGAACTGGGTGTAGTAGTTGTTCCGCAGCGATTCTGGGATACCAGCGTCTTTGGCCTTGACGAAGGGCGTGCAGGGGACACCGCCGATCGATGCGCCTGGGCAAGCGTTGACACTCAGGAGTACGCCAGGGGCGACAAATTCTGTTGCCTTGGGATCAGAGGGGAGAACGACCTGACCGGTTACAGGAACATTGCGATTGAAGTTGGCAATATTGAAGCCTGCGTCTTTGTAGCCTGGCTGCAATTCGTAGCGAAGACCAGCATCGATAGTGAGGCGGGGGCTGACGCGCCAGGTGTCTTGAACGAAACCACGATAATGCGTTGCTGAGCCATCGTTGTCGAGCTTGACAACAGCGACACTGGTGTTGTTCGGCACACCGAGAAGGAAGTCGGCGAAGGGTGCGCCCGTGAAGTTGCCGGTGAAGTTGTAGTCGCCGTAATTGTCGCCGCCTGTGAAGCCGAGGTTGGTTTCAGCACGGACTTTGCGGAGGTCGAAACCAAACTTGAGGGTGTGCTTGCCCTTGATCCAGGTGAGGTTGTCTGTGAACTGGGTGTTCCAACTCGTGCTCCGTCCAGGGCGGCCTTTCGAGAAGCTTTGGAGGTTGTTGATGGAGAAGTTGGGGAGACCGTTGAAAAAGATGTCCCGCTGGATATCTTTGAGATTCAGGCTGTTGGTGAAAGCGAGGCCGTCGAAAGGAAACGTTGAGCCAGAGGGAGCATAAGAAATGCCGCCGCGCAATTCATTGAGAAGATTAGGGCGGATGGTCCAGGTGTAGCTGACAAGAGCCTGCTTGTAATTGTTAAAACCAATGTCCGAAGGGAGCGAGAGGCTATTGAGACCAATAGAGGGATTGCTCTTTTGTGAATATCGTCCAAAGATGATATGACTGGGGCTAAACTGATGGTCCCCCCGGACATCAAACTGTTTACTCGAGGTAGTGGTGTCGCGGTTTTCAATAAAATTGGAAGCCACTACGCGAGCCCCGGTGCCCTGATTTGGGTTGGGGAAAAAAGGCAGAATTTTTGTGGCAACCGGGTTGATCAGACTGGCAGGGATCGTGTTGTTAGGGAAGGGCGCTCCAGTGAAAGGGTTAATGATATTGACGCCTTCGCCGGAAAAATTGCCCGCCTTCATCAGAGCAGTCGGAACAGTATTTTGGATCGTACCCTGACGGGGAAGGCGAAGACTCTCCCATGTAAAAAAGAAGAAAGTTTTGTTTTTGCCGTTGTAGATTTTCGGAATAACGACGGGGCCACCAATAGTGCCACCGAAGTCATTAGAAATTTTGGAGGGGAGCGCCGCCTGGCCGAAGCTTCGAGCATCAAAGGCTTTGTTTTGGTGGTACCAGAAGCCGGCACCGTGAAACTCGTTCGAGCCGCCTTTTGAGATGGTAGTCACGTCGCCGGGGGCGGCGAATTCGGCATTATTGCCGACACCCTGAACTCGAATTTCCGCGATGGATTCAACAGACGGAAAGAGTGCGCGGTTCGGGGAATTGCCCGTGACATTGGTAATAGAGATACCGTCTACGCTCGATTCGCTTTGAGCGGGGATACCACCCTGAATCGAATAGCCGCCACCGTTGTCGGCCTGAACGCCGGGGAGTGTAGTGATGAGGGCGTAAGGAGACGTTGAGACGCCACGCACGTTGCCAGGAAGGTTCAGAACTTTTTCAGCACTAAGACTTGAAGAGATCACCGGAGAATCGGTAGCGATGACGCCGGCGTTGGCGCTTACTTCTACCTGCTGCGAGACATCCCCAACCTGAAGCTGGGCATCAATGCGAACTGTCTGGCGGGCAGCGAGCTGAATGTCTGTGGCAGAGAAGGATCGGAAGCCAGCAACGTTTACCTTAATTGAGTAAGTGCCAGGCTTGACGTTCTGAAATTCGTAATTGCCTTCCGGGTTTGCTTTCGCGTCTCGCTCTGTGTTTTCGGCGACGTTGATCAGTTTGATGGGAGCATTGGCGACCGATGCGCCAGAAGCGTCTTTGACTGTGCCAACGACCACTCCAAGAGTGGACTGGGCGGAGGCAATGGAGCTTAGCGCCAGAAGCGTAAGAATCAGATGGCTCGATGTCTTTATGGTTTTCATGAACCCTCTAATTTTAGGGCTTTAACGGTTACAGCGCAATGAAATTGTCCGCAGTGAAATTATCCGAGAGTGACGAGTTGTTCGACTGGTATCTCTTCTTTTTGCTCAGGAAGCTGCTGCGTCAGCTCCATCGAACAGAACTTGGGCCCGCACATGGAGCAGAAGTGTGCAGACTTTGCGCCGTCGGCAGGCAGAGTTTCGTCGTGATAGGCTTTCGCCGTTTCCGGGTCAAGAGAGAGATTGAACTGGTCTTCCCAGCGAAACGTGTACCGCGCACGAGATAGCGCGTCATCGCGGAGCTGTGCGGCCGGGTGGCCCTTGGCAAGATCGGCAGCGTGCGCAGCAATTTTGTAAGCGATCACTCCCTGCTTGACGTCATCACGATTAGGCAGGCCCAGATGCTCCTTTGGGGTAACGTAGCAAAGCATCGCAGTGCCGTACCAGCCAATCATCGCAGCGCCAATGGCGGAAGTGATGTGGTCGTAGCCAGGTGCAATGTCAGTGGTAAGTGGCCCAAGCGTATAAAAAGGAGCGTCGTTACAAAGCTCGCGCTGCTTCTCGACGTTCACTTTAATCTTGTGCATGGGCACATGGCCTGGGCCTTCGATCATGACCTGGCAGTCGCGCGCAAGCGCCTTGTGCGTGAGTTCTCCCAGCGTTTCGAGTTCGGCAAACTGAGCGGCATCGTTGGCATCGGCGATGGAGCCGGGGCGCAGACCATCCCCGAGCGAGAAGGATACGTCGTACTTGCGCAGGAGATCGCAGATGTCGTCGAAGTTCGTGTAGAGGAAATTTTCCTGATGGTGGGTGAGGCACCACTTGGCCATAATTGCGCCGCCACGAGATACGATTCCAGTTGTCCGTTTGGCAGTGAGCTGAATGTACTTGAGGCGGACGCCAGCGTGGATGGTGAAGTAGTCGACTCCTTGCTCACACTGTTCCACGAGGGTCTGCCGGTAGATCTCATAGGTGAGGTTTTCTGCGCGGCCATTCACTTTTTCGAGCGCCTGATAAATCGGGACCGTGCCGATCGGCACAGGCGAACGGCGCATGATCGCTTCGCGGGTTTCATGGATTTGCTCGCCCGTCGAGAGATCCATTACCGTATCAGCACCCCAGCGAATCGACCAGAGAAGCTTCTCAACCTCTTCGTCGATTGAGGAAGTAACGATGGAGTTTCCGATGTTGGAGTTGATCTTGGTCAGGAAGTTGCGACCGATGATCATCGGTTCAGACTCAGGGTGATGGATGTTGGCCGGGATGATCGCGCGCCCCGCAGCGACCTCAGAACGTACAAATTCGGGGGTGATGGAATTCGGGCGGCCATGCGATTCGCGGATGGCGATATATTCCATCTCCTCGGTGATGATTCCAGCCTTGGCATATGCAAGCTGGGTCACTGCACCGTTAATCGGCTTTCGACCCGCAATCCAGGCTTCACGCAGCTTGGGAAGCGGATTGTTGGTGTCGTAGCCGGGATCAGACCAGGGGCCGGATGTGTCGTAAATCTTGAGCGGAGCTTCTTTGGCGGAGTCGTGAAGCGAGACTTCGCGCATAGCGATCTTGAGATTAGGGTGCTCGAGGCCGGAGAGGTGAATCTTCTTCGAGTTGGGGTAGCTGAAGGTGCTAAGTGTTGTCGACATGCGGATGCTCCTGTAATGGAGACCCGGGGAGACGTTGGAGAAAGCTTTACGCCAATTCCTACGCCGGAATGACCCGGATCAGGTTCGAAGGGACTCTCTGCCTTTTGCGTGTTTGAGTGTCTCAGCCCCAGTCGGCTTGGGCCGGGCGGGGCGCCCCTTGGCTAGCGACCATGATAGCTAATCCAGAACGAGCTGTACTTGTGGTTTGAGGCAACTTGCGCTCGCCGTTTTGTCAACGCTGATTCTCGATTCGGCGAGGCCGAGATGCTGGCTGAGGGCGATGACAGCGATTTCGGGTGCGAGCGGAAAACAGGAGACTTGAAGGGCGCGCTGGTCCTCTGCGGTGCTAAGAAGTTTGGCATCGCGAATCAGATGTTCCGTGACGTTCGCTCGTTCAACGAACTGGTTGTGCTTGTAGAACCAGATGTAACCGGTGTTCGAAACAAGGTAAAGGCCGAGAAGTAAGAGAACTGTGCTGCGGCTCTGAAGTAGCGGCCGAACCGCGACAGAAATCAACAGTGCAACCCCGAGGCTGGCGAGATAGACGTGACGGCTCGGTACACGCGGCATGTAAGAAACGAAGACATATGGGGCGAGGCAGATGGGAATCCATGCGAGGGCAAAAAGAACTATGCGCCATTCGACAGTTTTGCGGTTGTAGACGAGAAGTGCGATCGCGGCAATGCCCCAAACAGAGAAGAGTCGCGCTGTCGAATTGAAGAGGACAGGAAGAAAATGCCAGCCGATTCGGAAGGTGCCGTCGTTCCAGTGAAGGTTCGTCGAACGGTCAAGAAAGTTGAATGCAAAATAGGTGATTGAGAGAAAGAAATAGGGTGCGGCAGCATGCAGCAGCTGCCGGTAGCGTTTTGGTTCGAACAGGAGCGGAAGAACGATAAGAGCGCAAACAGCAACAGCACTTTCTTTGCTTAGAAGCGCCAGGACGAAAGAAGTGAGGGAAGCCCAGTAGAAGTGCACCTTGCCGTTTTGCCACCACTCAAGCCAGAGCAGCACAGTGAGAATTACGAAGAAAAACACAAGTTGCTCGGGAAGTGCGGCATACCAGATGACTGCTTCGTGGTGACGTTCATTAAGGCCCCAGAGCAGTGCAGCAGGAATCGAGAGCTGGAAACCAATACGGGACCAGCGACCGAGAGCGGCAATGAGGCAGACATTTAGCAAGTGAAGGAGCAGGCTCTCGAGTTGGAGTATCGGCTGACTGAATCCGAAGATCGATTCGGTTACGGCAGTGAGCCAGATGGATGTTGTCCGGCAGCGGTAGAGAGCGTCGGCCGCAAGCTCGGACCATTGAGAGATGGGTCCATAATGGCGGCCAGCCCAGACCTGCAAATAGGTATCGGAAATCGCCGGCAGAGTAAGCGCCCGCCAATAAGGCAGTGTGCACAACAGGCATACAAATGCCGTCAGTGCAACCAATCGCCCCCTTTGGCGCGGTTGTACAGCTATCATAATTCACCCCGTTAGCGAAAATCTTATGCAATGCAACAGGCGTGGGTCAATATGCCATTGGATTATCAGGAGTTCATAAAAGAGACACGCTGGTGGAAGCGGTCGTGGCGTGCAGCAGCGTCCGGGCCGAGGAATAGGCCGGGGAGAATGTGTCGAATGATCTTATGCGAAGCAATGAAATGGAGGGATGTAGCGATGAAGTTCTGAAGCTCCACAGAGGATTGCCGGATCTCTTCGCCGAGTTCCGCGCGTCCGTCGATCAGCGACACGATGTCATCGAGATCTTTACTGACAGCGGGGTCGGATTTGCCGCGCGAATCAAAGGCATCGAGCTTGGTAGCAAGCAGGAGCGGAGCGGTGGGGATGCGAATGCGGAGTCCGTTTGGAAGACGGAAGCGTTGGGATGTGGCAAGGGCTTGCCGGTACCAGCGGTTTGAGAAGCCAAGTACAGATTCGTCAGTGCTCATGAGGTCCACAATGAGCTGAGATTTAACGAATCGGCAGATGGGACCTGAGACGTCGTGCGAGAATCCCAGCGCGAGGAGCTTGTCGACCGTCGTCTGGTAGGCAGTGTAGGTGGTAGCTGCAGTGAGGATGTCGATATCAAGTGTAGGCCGGACGTAGAGGGTAGAAAGATCGGTGATGTAGAGCGGGACAATGGCTCCTCCGATGAAGAGCACTTCCTCCAGTAGGGGCTGGAGATGAGGGATGGCGTTGTTGAGAAAGGAAAGATCCTTGCTCATGCAGCTTGCTCGATGTCGAGAGCTGCCTCGATCCAGCGGCGACCTTCGTGAATCAGGCGCGGGCGTCGCAGGCGAAACACTTCCATCCAGGCAAACCAGACGTAGAGGAGCGGATCTTCGGCACTGATTTTTGGGATCGAAGGATGGATGGCTTCAATCGAAGAAGCGTAATCGGGACCATTGTCGAGTGGCCAGAGGAGGTTGTTTTCGGGAAGATCCGAAGGAGCAAAGATTTTCTGAAGTGCAGGGGCAGAATAGGCTGCATAGAGCCCATTACGCACAGGCCCGATTTCGATGGGCCAGATATAGGGCAGGCCGTGTTCGATGAAACGGGAATAGACGATTGCATTGAGGCGGATTTTGCCATCCAATTTGTAAAGAAATCCCGCCGCCAAACAACGCTGAACCGACGAGTGCGATTCAGAAACGGAGATGTGGAGCTTGGCCGCAAGTTTTGCGTAGGGCCAAGACTCATTTGGATATGCGGCGAAGAGTGTTGAAACAGCCAAATCCTGAGGCTTGATCATGTTCCTACCATATCACAGATTCGCAATTCGCGAATAGAGAACAGACCTATAAAGAAAAGCTGCGGCCCTTGTGTGCGCCGATCAGAATTTGAAACAGTCGATGCGCAATGAGTTCATGAAGGTTCCAAAGTTCCTTATTGGCTTCAAAGATGCTGGTCGCATCCTGACCCGGAGCGATCCCCGAACCATCCCGAAGCGCAGCGGCAGCTTCAGAGAGAATCGGGTCCGTCATCACCTCGCCAGCCATCTCCCAAAGAGTGATGAAGCGGTCAACGGCAGTGGGGAACGAGATATCAAAGACACCATCGTTCGACGTAGTGCGGGGCGGTTTGAAGTCGAGATTGAAAGGCCCGTTGTAGTTGTAAGTGCGGAGGAGCACAAGAACGTTGAGCCAGTCGAAGGGGTTAACGAGGCCAATGGCGATATCGACATCGTGCTTGAGACGGTAGCCATCGTTAATGTCGAAATGGAAAAGCTTATTACAAAGAAGAGCGCGAGCGAGCGAGGCGCGCACGGAACCGCCCCACATCAGTTCGTGCAGATATTCTGGATTGAGGCCAACCATGTCAGGGTATTTGAGCTGGCCTGAAAAAATCCAGGCAAGCATCGCGTCAGAAGTGGGGAGCAGAATTTCCGCTTGCGGTTCAAATGGCTTCGCTTCCATGCAGTGCAGCATGGTGGGGCGGCCTTTTGCCTTCGCAATCTCAATATCAGCTTCACAGGCCGCGTTCATGCCTTCGGCGAACCATTTGAGGGTCTGGACTTCATCAACAATTCCCTGGAATTGATAGCCAAGCGAACCGGGCCAGTACACAACATAGGAAGCACCAAGTTCGTGGCCAATGGACACGGTGTTGCGGAGTCGCCACTGCGCGTAATCGCGGACCTCCATCTGTTCCCCGGCAGGGCCACCGGCGAAGACTGCGTGGTGGAAAGTCTCGGTTGTGACCATCGAACACTTAAGGCCATTTTTCTTGAGACAGGCGTCGATTTGGCCTACAATCGCATGCTGCTTGTCGTTGCCGAGGGCATCGTAGGGGAGAACGTCGGTATCGTGCGTGGTCCAGTGATTGATGCCGATTTTCGCGAAGTGCTCAATGACGGTTTCAAAGTGAACCGGCTTACGCGTTGGAGCATGAAAGATGGCGTGACCTTCGTAAGCAGCTGCCCATTGTGGGCCGGAGATGAAATGCTTGCGACGCTCATCGGGAGAGTAGGAGCCACCGCAGGCGGCGGTGAGGCGGGCGACGAGTGCGCGTTGCTGATCTGGAGTTAGAGGCATGCGTGTTCAGTTTATCGCGGGGCAGTGCTAGATTGAGGCCATGAAGAAAGGAATTGTGGTGAGCGAGCAAGAATACCTGACCAATCCGGCTTATGAGCATTACGAGTATGTGGACGGGGAGGTCGTTGCAAAACCGATGGGGACCACGAAGCACGGGCGATTGCAGGTTAGGTTTTGCGTCTTGTTGAACGCATTCGCTGAAAGCAGAGGCATGGATCTAGCCACTGAACTGCATTGCCTTTTAACGGTCGGTGGCGAAACTGTGTACCGTTTACCGAATGTCTCGTTGATTGAGGAGGCGAAAATCGACTCAAAAGATCATCTTGTCGGTGGCCCAACACTGGCCATCGAGATTCGTTCGCCCGAGGATAGAACAAAAGCTTTGCTGCACAAAGCAGAAGAATATTTTGCCAACGGAACGAAGTTGGTTTGGATCGTTGATCCAGAGGCCAAAAATGTAATGGTACTGGTGGTGGACCGTGTACCGTGGATTATCGAGTTGGGTGAGGAATTGACGGGATCGCCCTTTTGGCCTGAACTCAAGGTCGATCTTGAGGCAGCTTTTCGAGGGATCTGAGACGAACCAGCGGCTTGGTTGATAGAATTGGCAGTTTGTCATGAGCCAAGTCAATGTATACCCACCCTCCGCTGAATTCGTGAAGCGGGCGAATGTGTCCGGAATGGACGCCTACAAGGCGCTTTACCAGAAAGCGTCCGAAAAGCCCGAAGAGTTCTGGGGCGACCTCGCCAAAGAAAAGCTCCACTGGTTCGAGCCCTTCTCGCACGTATTTGAATGGGAACCACCCTTTGCCAAATGGTTTGTAGGCGGCAAGACGAATGCCTGCTACAACTGTGTGGACCGCCATGTCGAAGCAGGTTTGGGCGACAAGGTCGCGCTTCTGTTTGAGGGCGAACCGGGAGATACCCGCAAGATCACCTATTCGGAGCTGCTGGCTGATGTTTCGCGCTTTGCGAACGGCTTGCTGAAACTGGGCATCAAGACCGGCGACCGGGCGATTGTCTACATGCCCATGATCCCGGAGGCAGTGGTCGCGATGCTTGCTTGCGCTCGGCTCGGCGTGACCCACAGTGTTGTGTTTGGCGGATTTTCGAGTGAGGCGCTAAAAGCGCGAATCCAGGATCTCGGCGCGAAGCTGGTCATTACGGCCGACGGGGGATGGCGTCGCGGCAAAGAGATCAAACTCAAGCCTGCCGTGGATGAAGCGCTGGCGGACTGCCCGACTGTCAGCAGCGTTGTAGTGTGCGCAAGGACCAAGGGACAAGTCGAGATGGTACACGGCCGAGATCACTGGTGGCATGCGGTAGAAGCCGGCCAGAGCGAACATTGCCCTGCCGTGCATCTCGACAGCGAGCATCCACTATTCGTTCTTTACACCTCGGGAACAACAGGCAAGCCGAAGGGCATTCTGCACACAACAGCCGGCTATATGCTGCAGGCGACGATATCGATGGAGTGGGTGTTTGATCTCAAGCCGGATGACGTCTACTGGTGCACAGCCGATATCGGTTGGGTAACTGGACACAGCTACATCGTCTACGGGCCGCTCTCCAGCGGAGCCACTCAAATCATTTACGAAGGTGCGCCAGATACGCCAAACTTCGATCGTTGGTGGAAGATCGTCGAACACTTCAAAGCCACGATCTTCTATACTTCACCAACGGCAATTCGGGCCTTGATTCGACAAGGAAACCAGTGGCCGGATGCACACGATCTTTCGAGTCTGCGTCTGCTTGGCAGCGTTGGCGAGCCGATCAATCCTGCCGCCTGGGAATGGTATTACACGGTGATCGGCAAGGAGCGTTGCCCGATTGTTGACACTTGGTGGCAGACCGAAACAGGCACAATTATGATTGCGCCAATGCCAGGAGCAGTACCGCTTAAGCCGGGCAGCGGAACACTGCCGATGCCTGGAATTATTGCAGATGTCGTGGACCTCGATGGAAAACCTGTAGGAGCAAATCAGGAGGGCTTTCTCATCGTGCGTCGGCCCTGGCCGAGCATGGTGCGCAATATCTGGGGCGATCCAGAGCGTTTTCAGGATCAATACTGGAGCCGCATGCCCGGCAATTACTTTACGGGTGACGCAGCTCGACGGGACGAGGACGGTTACTTCTGGATTCTGGGCCGCGTGGATGATGTCTTGAACGTCAGCGGCCACCGCTTGAGCACGATGGAAGTCGAGAGTGCGCTGGTCAGACATCCTGCCGTGGCCGAAGCTGCTGTTGTCGGCAAGCCTCATGAGATCACAGGGCAGTCTGTGTGCTGCTTTGTGACCTTGAAGAAGGGCGAATACGATCACGAGCTGGTTGGCAAGGAATTGCGACAATGGATCGCCCACGAGATTGGCGCATTTGCCAGGCCAGAAGAAATCCGGTTTAGCGATGCGCTCCCCAAGACGCGTAGTGGCAAGATCATGCGGCGCCTGCTGCGTGAACTCGTTACAACTAATACGATCGCTGGCGATGTGACGACGCTCGAAGACTTGGGCGTAATCACAAAACTGGCTGCTCAGCACGACGACGAAGCCTGATCTTTTAATGCAAATGCAGCCTGTGGATGCAGTAGTATTTGACCTGCTCAGCGGGCTGCTCGATTCATGGACACTTTGGGACGGCATCGCAGGATCAGAACAAGCTGGTCGCAATTGGCGCAAGTCTTACCTTGAGTTGACCTACGGGACAGGACAGTATCGGCCTTACGAAGATTTGGTGGTCGAAGCAGCCGAGCGTGTATCTTCCCCTGGAAACTGGGGCATTGAGTTGGTTGCTCGCTGGGGGGAACTGCAGCCTTGGCCAGAAGTGGGCAAAGTGCTCGCTCGCTTGCGAGGACGGGTAAAAGCTGCAGTGGTGACAAATTGTTCGGAAGCTCTGGGGCGACAGGCAGCGGCAGCAGCCGGCGAGTTTGACGTGGTTGTGACGGCAGAGCGGGCGGGCTTCTGTAAACCACATGCGCAGCCCTACCTTTTGGCGCTTGAAGAATTAGGCGTTGCAGCTTCGCGGACCCTCTTTGTAGCGGGTTCGCCCTTCGATTTAGTCGGATGCGCGAATGTGGGCCTTCCGGTCTTTTGGCACAACCGAATTGGGCTTCGCCGAGAGGACTGGATCCCCGCACCGCTTGTTGAAAGTCAAGATCTAAAGAGCCTGCCCTACTGGCTATAGCGAGATTTCTACTTCGCGTATCCCAAGGCGCTTCGGCGGTTCCGCAGGCAGATACGCAGTATGAAAGAGCCAGTCCCAAAAGCTGAAGGTAATCGCAAAGTTGCGATGCTGTGGACCGTAGTCGGGGTGAACGTGATGCCAGGCGTGGAGTTCAGGGGAATTGAAGATGTACTTGAAGAAGCCAATGTGTATACGCAGATTGGCATGAGCAAAATGGCCAAAGGCAGTACTGATGACCGCGCAGCCAAAGGCAGCTTCGCTCGAAAATCCTAGAAGGGTGGCAGGCACATAGAGCACGACCTGATAGACCACAATTTCGATCCAGTGGAATCGCCAGTTGCTGAGCCAGTCCATATCCACGGTGCTGTGATGTGTTTTGTGAAATTGCCACAGGGCCGGAACAAGATGCATCAGGTGGTGGACATTCCACTGGATGAAATCCTTCACAAGCAGCAGCACGAGGGTCTGGATCGCGACAGACTGCTGGGCTAGCCAACCGAGTTGCAGCGTCTCACGGAAAGGAAGGATTACCGATGCCGGGAGATTGTTCGTAATCCAGATGGCAACCAGGGCACCCACCACTTCGGCGTTGAAGAAGAGATAGAGCAGGTCGAGAAAAAAGCCACGCCGCA
Organism: Acidobacteriota bacterium; assembly: GCA_025354885.1. Taxonomy (GTDB): domain Bacteria; phylum Acidobacteriota; class Terriglobia; order Bryobacterales; family Bryobacteraceae; genus Bryobacter. The sequence continues at coordinate 29,980 of JANXLY010000393.1, forward strand.
CCAGAGGCTGCGGGGTGCGAGGCCAAAAACGCTCGGCCAGACTGAGCGCGAGTCCCGAAAAAAGCAGGAAGATCGAATAGGAAAACATCAAACGGCCTTGCTTCAAGCCTAGCGGACTTTGAAACGCCAAAATGGAATGGAGAGGAAACAAAAAAAATACGATGTGGATATCCAAAGAATTGCTGGCCAGACATTTTGAATATTCGCTGTGGGCTTCAATGCTTGTGCTTGAGGCGGCGGAGAAGCTACCTAAGGAAAAGAATACTTCAGGTACCGCGCTTCTCAGAGTGGGGGATTGAAGGGGCATCCGAGAGCAGGCGCATGAGTTCGCGCCAAATGGATTCTTTGGCGGGACCGAGTTGAGCAAACACGCCGGCAAAGCGCGCGCGCTGGTCCCCCGAGAGTTTGCCCTCGAATTGCCTGCCTGCGTGTGTCAGGCTGAGGCGGTGAATGCGGCGGTCTTCAATGTCTGGCGATGCCAGGACGAGCTTTTTGGCGAGCAGAACGTGCAGTGGCTCATTCAGTGCCTGTTTGGAAATGCCGAGAATTTCGATGAGACCGTTGACACTTATGTCCGGGTTGCGGTGGAGGAAATACAGAATGCGGTGATGGACCCGGGAGAGGCCCCGGCGCGCCAGCATCTGGTCTGGACGCGCCACGATGGCGCGAAATGCGAAATGGAAAAGTTCGAGTGCCTCGTCGAGCTGGGCCTCCCGGCTTAGGTCAATCATATTGACTTATCTTTGGATTGGTCGCATAATTGGGTCAATCTAGTTGACTTATTCTAGCAGGAGGCCCGTGTGACGCGCGAGGAAGTTGTGGCATACGCCGAGAAGTGGATTGCGGATTTTAACCGCGGAGATGTCGAAGCGGTGTTGGAGAGCTTTGCGGAGGACGTAGTATTCCTGAGTCCGATTGCTGGCGAAGCGCTTCAGGGCAAGGCGGGTTTGCGCGCCTACTGGTTGGAGGCGGTGGCTGGAATTGGTCGAATTGAATTTACCCTGGGCGATGTGGTCTGGGATTCGGTAACTCGGCGGTTGATTGTGTTGTATCAGGCCGATTTGGGGCAGCGCTCCATGCGAGCCATGGAGCTGTTTGTGTTTGACTCAGAAGGAGTCGTGATAGAGGGGGAAGCGATGTATGGTCTGGCGAGGAAATAAATATGCGGATTGACAAAGAACTCCTGGCCAGTCATTTTGAATATTCGCTGTGGGCTTCGATGCTTGTGCTTGAGGCGGCGGAGAAGCTACCCAAGGAAACTGTGGAGTTGGACCGGGGGAACAGCTTTGGAGGAATCCTCGAAACACTTTCCCATATTTTCAAGGCAGACCGGGTCTGGATGAAACGTTTCACGGGAGATCGCTACTCCACTTTCGCGCAAGCTGGAGACGACTTCGACCTCGCGGCTTTGAAGCAGGCGTGGCCACCTCTGATGGGTGAGTTTGTGGCATGGATTCGAGCACAGGAGGAGACGAAGTTCGAAGAGCACCTCGAGTGGCGAAACCTGAATGGCGAAGACAAAAGTGAAGTGATCTACAAGCTCCTCTTGCATGTCGTGAACCATGGCAGCTACCACCGTGGGCAAGTCATCACGATGATCAAACAGGTGGGTGGTGAAGTGGTATCGACCGATCTGCTTTTTTATCCCGGGATGTGAGTCGCCATCGATTGGATGGCAAGCTTGGGATGCGGTGAAACCATGCGTTGCCGCAACGGCATCACCTGTCACTTTGTAAATTATTTGGCGTAGAACTTTGCGCGATATCTGGCGTATGCGCCATTGCTACAAGCCGTTGCGGAAACCTGTCTTCATACAAGGAAGTTTCGCAATACGGTTTCGCAACGGCACGGCGACGAGGCCAGTACTACTTTGCGGATGCCTGCGCCGTTGATCGTTGCCCAATGGCATCCAGGTCGCAAGGTGGCATCTCCACCGGCTCACCGTTTGCCTTTTCGCCAGCTTCAAAAAACTCAGATAACATGAAGACATGCGCCTGCTCATCACACTCGAACGGGACGAAACTGGCATGATTGTCGCGGAGTGTCCGTCCCTGCCCGGATGTATTTCGCAAGGCGAAACCGAAGTGGCAGCGATCGAAAACGTGCCATAGGCGATCCAGGGATGCTTGGCGGCCCGCAAAGCCAATAACCTGCCTTTGGCAGTAGAGGTCCGCGAAGTCGAAGTGGAAGTCGCGTAGTGCCTCTGCCAGTGATCTCTGGCGAACGAACGGTGCGAGCGTTTCTCAGATCTGGTTGGACTCGGGGCCGGCAAGTGGGCAGTCATGTGATCCTCGTGAAGCACGGTCACCCTGCAGTGTTATCGGTTCCCCTACACCGCGAAATCGCGCCCGGTGCATTGCGGGCACTGATTCGCGTGTCTGGCATGTCAGTCCAGCAGTTTCAAGACGTCCTCTAGTCGCCACGCCTTTATCTCTTTTGCTGATCGGCAGAACTCATTTCCGAATCGATGCAGACGGTGATGTTAGGCTCCGACGGGTCTGGTCCAAACGAGAGAATGACGACTGTAGAACTGTCGTATGTAGTAGTGGACACCCGGAAGAATTCCACGGGCGAGTCGTTTCAATTCCCGGTAGCTCGCAGGTCGGGGTCATGCCATTGGTGCAGAGTGTTCCCAATAGCCGCGACTGACGCTGGCCATAGGACGCATTAACTGGCCTCCCGCCGCGCATCGTAGGTCCCACCAGTCGTTTGCTGCCAGGCCGATGACGCCAACTACGCAGCGAGGTCGAGCCAATTCAGCGAGAAGGGTCAATCCGGCTGCGGCATCCATCTGTTGAAGAGTAGCGACCGAAAGAACATCGTGTTATGGGCGCTGTGGTCGCGAATCCAAGCTGAGAATGTCGCCATGTATACTCGATCGGCAAGCCGGAAAAGCGAGTCCTCGTGGGCTCTATAACGCTTGCATGCGTGTAGACGCCAACAACAGATTTGACGCCTTGCTGTAGTAGCTCTGCGCGCAGAATGCCGTTTCCGCATCCAACGTCGATCACTCGCTTGGCTCCATCCGGGATGGCTCGAAGAAGCAGATGGTGGTATTGGACATTGGTGTTCCACGGTTTCTCGGGGACCGTGTGAGTCAGCATATCTCGCGTTAAGTCGCGCAGTGTAGAGCTTAGCAGTACGCGCCACATCGCATTGCCAGGCGTCCAGCCCTCCCGGGCCAAAAAATTTGCACAGCAATGCATAACCCAATCGGGGACTCTCTCTTGACCGACAGCAGAGTATCGACTACGGCAGATAGATTTCGTTTTTCGAGTACAGCACAGCATGGCCGCCAATCTTGACCCTGTCGCCGGCAAACGTGCAAAACAGATCGCCACCACGCTCAGAGATCTGCTTTGCGAGCATCTTCGTCTTATTCAGGCGCTTAGCCCAATACGGAATGAGTGTGGAATGCGCGCTTCCGGTGACGGGATCTTCGGGAATGCCTTGCGAAGGCGCAAAGAATCGACTCACAAAATCGATCCCGGGTTCATCGCCAGGGGCAGTCGCGATCACGGCAAAACGATGAATTCTCGCAAGTGACATCATGTCCGGCGCAAGATCGCGCACCTGCTGTGCCGTCTCGTAAATGGCAAAGTAGTCGCGCGCGGCTAGAATTTCACTGGCGGGAATGTTGAGTCCGGCAAGTAGATGCTCGTCCGGGCTGCTTGCCGTAGGAGGGCGAGACGGGAAATCCAGCGTATAAATTTCGTCGCTGATTTCAACGCCGAGCGGGCCGGACTTGGACTGGAACCGGATAGACGTGGCAAGCGGATCCAGAAACTGTTCGATCACAAAACCGGCGGCCAGAGTGGCGTGACCACAGAGATCGACCTCCGTCTTGGGGGTGAACCATCGAATATCGTAGCCATCGGGAGTCTCAACAAAATAGACCGTCTCAGCGAGGTTGTGCTCGGCAGCCATCGATTGCAGCAGATCATCCGGGAGCCAGTTTTCGAGAGGCACGACGGCAGCAGGGTTTCCATGAAAAGGCTCTCGAGTGAATGCATCGACGACGTAGCAGCTAAGCATCATACTGACGCTATTATTGCAGGCGCTGACGGGTTTTTTCGTTCATCACGAGTTCATCAAAGATGGCGAGAACTTTTTTGCGATAGCTGTAAACCCGTTTGAGATTATCGCGAAAATTAGCCGCATAGCGAGAGGTCCCCAACCACTTCTCGAGCGTATCCTTTGGAACATCAATGTCGCGACGGAGGTCATCGGGAGAATGACCACGCAGAAAAAGGCCATAAAACATGGCTGCCTCCCGTTGGGGGGCTAGAGGATCCGCTTCTTCCCTGAACTGCATGGGTTCCACTCTTCTTCTTTATCGGATGCGCGCCAGAGAAACTGTGCGCGAAAAATTGAGTATAGGGATGGAAGTGAAAACTGGCAAGTGCCTCGAAGAAATTACCTGGAAGAAATTGTTAGCGAAGTGCTACTTCGATCTGGTCGAGTGCCGAACTTTCCTCCTCAGTCACCTGTGTGCCGCCGAAACCCAGAAAACCGCCCTCTTTGGCGGCTTCAGCCACTTTGCGGGCAAGGCTTGTCAGCCAGCATTTGAATTCCACAGCCTCTTCCGGATTGGCCTTCTCGCGCAACAGTGTTGCCACTGCTCGACAAGCCGCCAGCCCTTTGGCGCGAATTTCGTCTGGATCCCGCGACTGCAGCTGGTGTACCGTCAGATTCTGCTTCAGGTCTTCGGCAAGGACTTTCATCAGCTCGGTCTGAGTGTTGTCGAGGCCTGTGCGAAGCATCTCTGAGGCGGCTGCCGACTCCTGGATTACTCCGATAGGCCCACTTGGGCTGGCACCCATGACGACGAGAGTGGTGAAGAATGGAACATTGCGAAAAAGATCCCATTCGTCAGCGGTGAAATTCGATTTGTTGGCCACGCTGTGATTGTAGCGGTTCAATCCGGGTCGAGCCAATTGTAGACAAGTGCACCAAGTGCAGCACCAATCAGTGGCGCCAGCCAAAACAGCCACAGTTGCTCCAGCGCCCAGCCGCCGACGAACACCGCCGGACCGGTCGAACGGGCCGGGTTGACCGAGAGGTTCGTGACCGGAATACCAATCAGGTGGATCAGCGTAAGGCAGAGACCGATTGCAATAGGTGCGAATCCAGCCGCAGCTTTCTTGGAGGTAGAACCCAGAATCACGATCAGAAAAGCATGGTGAGAACGATTTCGGCGATGAGCGCTGCGGCCATTGTGTAGCCGCCAGGGGAATGCTCGCCAAAGCCGTTCGAAGCAAAACCGCCAGCCAGACTGAAATCGGATTTGCCCCTTGCAATCAGGTAAAGCGTACCAGCGCCAGCGATTGCACCCAGTACCTGCGCCACCCAATACGGAAGGATTTCATTGGCCGGAAAACGCTTGCCAATAAAAAGCCCGAGAGTGACGGCTGGATTGAGGTGACAGCCGGAAATATGACCAATGGCGTAAGCCATAGTAAGAACCGTCAGACCGAAGGCGAAGGAGACGCCAGTAAGACCGATTCCAACATTTGGAAAAGCGGCAGCGAGAACTGCTCTACCGCAGCCTCCAAAAGTTAACCAGATGGTGCCGAAGAATTCTGCGCCGCAGCGTTTTGACATTTGCATAGGACTCTCTCTTTTTCTAAAACAGTTCTTGCATTACAATGAGATCTGGAGACGATGCAAATGAAAAAATTTCTCGGGATGACGCTGCTGGTATCTGCAGCTGCCTTTGGCGAATCGTGGACAGGCACGATCGTTGACACCAATTGCAAAACAAAAGATCTGGCGAGCCACGCCAAGAGTTGCTTGATGGGCTGCGCAAAGAGCGGCCTTGGCATCGTATTGAGCGATGGCAAGTTCGTCAAGTTTGACGAAGAAGGCAACGTAAAAGCACTTGCCGCTTTGAAGGCCAGTTCGAAAGACAAGGACCTCAAGGGCAAAGTGACCGGCACACTCGATGGCGATGTGTTGAAGGTTGCCACCGTCGAAATCATGTAATTTTCCAACTGATCCTTGGGATTGAAGACGCCGCTGACCTAAAGGTTAGCGGCGTTTTGTTTTTGGAGCTTGCTCCAGAGTGGGTAGATTCTCGGGTTTTCCAGCCAGGTATTCAGGTGCACCAGCACGAGTTTGCGCCAGGGATCCTGTGGATTGCGGCCTAACGCGAGGGCGGCGTGGCCCTTCGATTCGAGTACGATCGCCCTAGTCTGCTTCGGTTGGGTCGGGTAGAGATCGGCCAGCGCATAGAGGGTTCTGATGAAATTTTCAGGGTGATCCTGCCGCACCCCTTCGACGAGCGGATGAAGTTTTATGGGCTGCTCGCGCAAGAGTTTCCGCAAATAAGATTCGCTGGCGCCCGTCTGGCTCAGGAGAAGGCTGAACAACTCTGGGCTCACCTCGCTTACACCGCTGAGAAGATCTGGCACTTGCTGCTTAATGTTTTTGGCCACGGCGATAAGCCTCGACAGCGTTGGTGTGATCCCGAAGTGATTTCGAGAAGACATGCTGACCTGTAGCACCCGGTTGAGCGACGAAGAAGATGTCCTCTGTCTCGGCTGGATTCAGTGCTGCCTTGAGTGATTCAAGACCTGGATTCGCAATGGGCCCGGGCGGGAGTCCAATGTGCTGGTAGGTGTTGTAGGGACTCTGATTTGCGAGGTCGGATTTGTAGATCGTCCCGCGATAGCGATTCTCTACGAGCGCTGCATAAATGACAGTAGGATCACATTCGAGCTTCATGGATTTCTTCAGTCGATTCGAGAATAGCCCCGCTATGCGGGGGCGCTCTTCAGAGATTGCAGATTCTTTCTCAACAAGACTGGCTAGCGTGACGATGTCGTGGGCAGGCACCGCAGGGTGCAGCGAGCGCCAAACTTCTCGGAACTGCTTGGTGAGTCGCAGGCAGAGCCCTTGCGCAGTGATCTTGTGAGGAAGTCGGTAGGTAGAGGGGAAAAGATAGCCCTCAAGAGTGGGAGCTTGAGGGTCAAGGTCACGGATTATCGTTGGGTCTTTGGCGGCAGTGATGAATTCAGAAGCCGACAAGAGTTTTTGCTCTTCGAGAATGCGGGCGATGTCGTAAAGGGAAGAGCCCTCGGGAATGGTGAGTTCCCCGAAGTAAACGTCGCCGCGCGCAATCTTGTTCAATACAGCATCAGCGTTGTTTTCCTTACGAAAACGATATTCTCCGGCCTGGAATTTTGTGCGGGGATGAAAGAGCCGCCAGGCTGCGGCTTGCAGCGGACTGCGCAAAAGTCCAGCAGTCTCAAGGATTTCGCCAATTTTGAGAGTGGAAGCACCACGGGGGATCTCGATAAATTTATCTTCGCCATACGGGAGAATCGGTTGCCGGAGAATCGTATAGAGGATACCGGCCGGGATAAGTACCAGCAAGAATAAGGCGAACATCATTTTCTTCATTGGAGTTCAAGAGAATGCAGGTAGCCTTCGAGAATCAGGGTGGCGGCAAGTTGATCGACTTTACCCTTGCGCTGTTCCCGGTTAAGGCCGTATTCGTCGAGCACGCGGTGAGCCTGAGAGGAGGTAAGCCTTTCGTCCCAGAAAACGATGGGGATTCGGCTGAACTGTTCCAGGCGTTCGGCGAATTCTTTGACTGCCTTGGACTGTTGAGATGGATCGCCCGACATGTACTTGGGGTCGCCAAAGACGAACACACTAACCTCTCGTTCGCGGGCGAAATTGGCAAGGTAGGCGATGTCTTCGCGAACACGTACTCGCATGTAGGTGGGAAGGGGGAGGGCCGTGTAGCCCAGAGCATCGGAAATTGCAAGGCCGATGCGTCTTTTGCCAAAATCTAGTGCCAATATGTGACCGGTGGGTTGAGCCATCGTGGAGACTCTTCTAGTATGGAGTAACGGGATCGGGAGTGTCAGCTAAAACCTCAGTCAGTAATCCGAATGAAACAAGGAG
>JANXLY010000401.1 GCA_025354885.1 Acidobacteriota bacterium
AACTTTCATCACTGTCTTGCTATACTACTATCAGTTGCTTGAGTCGGTAGCTCAGTTGGTAGAGCATCGCACTTTTAATGCGGTGGTCGCGGGTTCGAGCCCCGCCCGACTCACCATTTACAACAATGGATTGCAACTCCCTCCACACCCCATTTTTTAAGCTCCCTTATTGAGCATTTCTGTGGCATTCAAACTGCCCGACTGATAGAAGTCGCATCCTTGGGCAGAGCGATGCAATTCGAGAAAAACCTTTCGCCATCATTGAGTTGGGCTCGCGAGCCATTGCCTTCTGCTCTATTATGCTCACTGTGTAATTTCACTCAGTTCTGGTGCATATCACGCACCCAAACCCATGTGGGTTCCGAACGAAGAATCTGGCTTGCAGCTCCACATGTCCCTGATTGTTTCGACAATTCTACAGGTTCAGGCAAACAGTGCAACATTCCTTTCACTGGAACAGCAATTGCTCTGTGATTGTGAGAGGCCAGATTATGGAAAACAAAATGGCAGCACCTTTACTTGGCAAATTCGATGCAGGCGCGACGGCTGCCGCATTGTTACCGGAATTCACGAGGATTGTTGAGCGGAAACTGGACCAGATGAAGCATTCACTGGAAGCAAGTCTCGAAGATGGCAAGTGGGCCGCAAGCAGGGCCATGAGACAAACTCGCAATGCGGCGCTTGATGACCTGGATGAGTTGCAGTTCAAGATCAAGCGTCAGCCATTGGTCGCCGTCTCGGCCGCCTGTGCTGTGGGCTTTGCAGTTGGGCTTCTGCTGCCACACCTTTTCAGGAACCGCCACAGTGAGTAGATATCTGGTTGCTGTTTCACTATTAGCCTTCAGCGCGGGAATGGCTGCGGCCCCGATCGCCCCCGGAGATTCGAAGCGTGGGGCAGAGCTCTTTCAGACCCTTCACTGCTCGAACTGCCACCGCGCCGGCAGCGTAGGCGCAACCAATGGCCCGGACTTGGGAAAAGTAATCGACAGAGGATATACGCCCTCTTCCATGGCGAGTCGAATGTGGAACCATGCCCCGTCGATGTGGGCCAGCATGGAGGAGCAGAGAGTCTCCTTGCCGGCACTTACTGAATCGCAAGCTGGCGATCTGTTTGCTTATTTTCATTCACTACGCTTTTTTGAAAGACCGGGAGATGCCGCACGCGGAAAGCGAGTCTTCACATCCAGCCACTGCGCCGAATGCCATGACCGAACTTCACGATCCGTCTCTGGCGCGCCGCCCATCGCATCCTGGAACTCCTTGACTTCACCCATCGTGCTCGCACAGCAAATGTGGAATCATGCAGACCGCATGGAGAGCATGATGGCCTCTCGCAAGATCAAGTGGCCGCGCCTGACTGGACAGGAATTCACCGACCTGTTGGTTTACTTGAGAAACCTGCCCGAAACACGCGGGCGCGTAATCGAATTTTCACTGGCTTCCACAGGCAAAGGAGCCTCGCTATTTCAGGAAAAAGGTTGCCAAAACTGCCATCAAGGAAAACTCGCACTGGAGAAGCGAATGGCCGCTGGAACCTTGACTGATTTTGCCTTGGCCATGTGGAACCACGCGCCTGATATGGCCGAATCCAGCCGACGCAGCGGACAGCCGATGCCCAAACTGGAGGCCGCAGAAATGGGAGAAATCGTTACCTTCCTGTGGACCAACATTCTTTACGCTGAGGCCGGCGACGCAGCCAAGGGCCTTCGTGTTTTTGAGAAGAAAAACTGCACTTCCTGCCACAGTGATCGTAACGGCAGCGGCCCCGATTTGAAGCAACTGGTGAAGGACCGGTCTGACCCCATCCGTCCTTTCTCGATGATCTCGGTGTTATGGCTGCACGGGCCAACAATGCTGGCACAGATGAAATCGAAGCAGATGGCATGGCCGGTTTTTTCGCAGTCGGAGATGTCCGATATGATCGCCTACCTGAACAGCATCAAATGACATCCTGACTAAGTTTCGTATCGGCGACAGCCGACCAGTGAGCGGTAAGAAGGAAATCGACCATGTCGAACCAAGAGCCGGAGCGAATCAAAACTATGACCCAGGGAAGCCGTCTCAGCCTTGGTATCAGAGTTGATCCGTTCGCTCCTGGAGACAGGGCCGACTGGATTTTCATCGTGGAACGGGGAGCTATCCGGTTCACCCCTCCGATGCAGGTTCAAGAAAAGGACGAAGATGTCCGGGTAGAAGAGCGGCGGCCTGGTCCAACCGTTGGCTGGTCCGCCCTGATTCCCCCACACTATTTCACACTGAAAGCAACAGCACCGCTCGAATCGGATCTCTTCGCTTTTGCGCGTAAAAACTTGTTCAGACTGTTTGAGCTGCAGCCGAAGATCGGCCACCGTCTGCAGCTTTTTCAGGCGATGTGGCTGAGAAATGCAACGCATTATTGAACGGCATTGCCGCTAATTGAGGAGAGGTAGACTATGCGCCGGCTAATACTACTAACTGCTGGTTTGGCGATGTTCCTTGCCGCACAGAAGGCCCCACCGCCTTCCGGGTCAGCACCCGCCAAGCGCCATGAGGAAAAACTGGAACTGCCGCCTCCTCCATTCAGCGAAGGTGCGTTCCCCTGCTCCGCCTGCCACGACGCGAAGATGAAAGTCGACCGCACCCGGCGCGTTCTCACCATGCACGACGAAATTGTCTTGAAGCATGACGAAGAGCACCGTTGGTGTCTCGATTGTCATGACGGGAACAATCGGGATCGGCTGCACCTCGCCAGTGGAGAGCCTGTGTCGTTTGAAGAATCCTACAAACTCTGCGGCCAGTGCCACGGTGAGAAGTTGCGCGACTGGCGCGCCGGAGTCCACGGACGCCGCACTGGGTATTGGAATGGTGCCAAGAAGTATCTTTTGTGCGCAAACTGCCACAATCCGCACCAACCGCGTTATCAGTCTCTCAAGCCAATGCCGCCTCCGCGCCGGCCAGGCATGGAATTGCAGTCCACCGAAAAGGGCCACAATGGAACCAAAAACTGACGAAAAAGCGGCCAGCCGCCGCATGTTCATCGCTTCCACTACCGCTGCATTTGCCGGGTGGATCCATACCTCCTGTGGGCCGCAGCGCCTCTACGACATGCCTCCCGAGCGAATCAAACAGGCCGTGAAGGAAATGGAAGAGAAATACAAGCGGGAATACGATCCCGGCATGACCGTCTCGGCCTCACAGCCCATGCCGGGCGTCGAATTCGCCTACGCTCTCGACATCTCTCGCTGTACTGGCTGCCGCCGTTGCGTGCACGCCTGTGTCGAAGAGAACAACCTGTCCCGCAATCCGGAAGTCCAATGGATTCGCGTGCTTTCAATGGATAAGGGCAAGGGTGTGAGCTTCGCCGACTCCGAACCTTATTACGACCCTGAAAAAGTGCCGGAAGAAGGTCGCTTCTATGTACCGGTGGCCTGTCAGCATTGTGCCAACCCTCCCTGCGTTAAAGTCTGCCCGACTGGCGCCACCTGGAAGGAAAAGGACGGCATCGTTGTCATCGACTATGACTGGTGCATCGGCTGTCGCTATTGCATCGCCGCCTGCCCCTACGGAGCGCGTCATTTCAACTGGTCGGAACCCTCGATCCCAAAAGAAAAGCTCAACAAGAATACTCATTACCTCGGCAACCGCCCACGCACCAAGGGAGTTGTGGAGAAGTGCACCTTCTGCATCCAGCGCGTGCGGGAGGGGCTATATCCGGCTTGCGTCGAAGCCTGCCCTGTCGGTGCCAGGAAGTTTGGCAACCTCCTCGATAAGGACAGCGAGATCCGCTACATCCTCGAGCACAAACGGATCCTCGTCCTGAAACAGGAGCTAAACACATTACCTAGATTTTTCTATTTCTACGCTACGTGAGGACGCCGTGAACTACTTTATCTCTCATTTTTCCGATTTCGCCAAGGGAAGCCTTCGACTGGTAACACGCGGCAACGCGATCTATTGGAGCTGGGTGGTTTTCCTCTTGGTGCTCATTTTCTCTGGCTTCCATGCCTATTATGAACAGCTGCAAGCCGGTCTGGTGGTCACCGCCATGCGCGATCAGGTAAGTTGGGGTTACTACATCGGTAACTTCACTTTCATGGTTGGTGTAGCGGCCGCCGCTGTGGTGCTGGTAATCCCGGCTTACGTTTACGAATGGAAGCCCATCCGGGAAATCGTCCTGTTTGGTGAACTCCTGGCCATCAGCGCCATCGTCATGTGCCTGCTTTTCGTCATCGTCGACTTGGGTCGGCCAGATCGCTCCTGGCACTTGGCTCCAATCATCGGTCATTTGAATTTTCCGAACTCCGTTCTTGCCTGGGATGTCATCGTTCTGAATGTCTACTTCGCGATCAACCTCATCGTTGCGACACACATCCTGTACAAAGCCTTCTGGGGAGAACACTACACCACCGGGCTCGTCGTGCCCCTCGTCCTGCTCTCGATTCCAATGGCAGTGGCAATCCACACCGTCACCGCGTTTCTCTATAACGGACTGGCGGCTCGACCGTTTTGGAATTCGAGCATTCTTGCGCCACAGTTTATCGCCTCGGCATTCTGTTCCGGTCCGGCCATTCTGCTCATCCTGCTGCAGTTGCTGCGGCGCTTCACAAAATTTGAGATCCAGGATGAGGCGATCGCAAAAATAGCGGAGCTGATGGCCTACGCCATGTTCTTGAACCTCTTTCTCCACGGCGCAGAAGCTTTTAAAGAGTTCTACTCCGACACCGAGCATCTCGTCTACACCCAATACCTGTACGTGGGCATTGGTGAACATCGAACGCTCGTGCCGTTTGCCTGGTCAGCGGTAGCCTTTAACTTGATCGCCTTCGTGTTATTCATTGTGCCGCCTACGAGGCGTAACTGGATCACTCTCAATATCGGCTGTCTCGCCACTTACTCCGGCGTTTACATCGAGAAAGGCATGGGGCTCATTATCCCCGGATTCACTCCGGATGCGCTGGGCGAGATCTATGAATACTTTCCGACAATGACTGAGCTTCGTGTCGCAGCGGGAATCTTTTCAATCGGATTCCTGATTTTCACGCTGATGATGAAAGTGGCCGTCGCGATCTCACTCGGTGAGTTTGCAGCCAGGGGAATGGAGCACGCCGCTGCAGCGGCAATGCGCGGCGGCGACCATAGCCATGGTCCAGCCTCCGGCGTCCCAAATCTCAATCCCGCAACCGGAGGAATCCAGTGAACCCGGCCAAAGAATTTTTGAGCTTTGCGTCGAACGCACTTGCCAGGCAAGGAGTGAGCGGCTTAGCCCCGCCGCGCTGCTGATCTGCTTGTGCATCAGCAGGATCCATTGAGTAACGGATGCATCGAATAGCTGAAATCCCATAGGTCTAAATTTAATTTCAAAGGAACATGCGTCATGAATATTCGAAAAACTACTTTATTTCCAGCTTTGTGCCTTACAGCGGCCCTCGCCATGCCCGCTCTTGCGGCTGACGGCAAGGATCTCTACACAGCGAATTGCATGAAGTGCCACGGGGCCAATGGCGAGGGCAAGCCATCTCTTGCCAAAATGCTCAAAGTCGAAATGCGCCCACTAACCTCGAAAGAGGTCAAGGCCTTGAGCGATGCCGATATGGCCAAGGTTATTACAGCTGGTAAAGGAAAGATGAAGGCAGTAGCGGCAGTTAGCGCAGCGCAGGCAGCAGACGTAGTTGTCTATGTACGAACGCTGAAGCCCTAGCAGTTGTTTACTCCGAAAGATGTCGGGCCATCCCGCCAAAGCGATCAGGACGGCCCGCCATCTTTGAGCTTTTCCTTCGACATAACATTGATCTGACCCTGATCGCATATAAGACACCTAACGCCTCATCCGCGCTGCAATCCGTGACAGCCTTTCCTCCTCCATCTGCATCTCAGATCGACTGGCTAATCCCCCCGCACACTCAGGTTGGTCGAGGGTTCGAACCTCCCGCCACTCTCGATTCTTCTGCCCCTCCATCATTTTTTAAACGAATATTATTGTCAACTGGAATTCCCTTGACTCTGGAGCATCCTCCAGCGTGTATGCTGAGCTTGGATGAAGTTCCACACATGCAAATAGGCGCTGTAGCAAAAGCAACGGGTGTCAGTATCGACACCATCCGCTTTTATGAAAAGCAGGGCTTGCTGAAGTAACAGTTGCGCACTCAAGGTGGCTTTCGCCTTTTTCTCGAAGCAGATGTCGAACGCCTGAAATTCATCCGTAACGCGCAAGAGCTTGGCTTCTCACTTTCCGAAATCGCAGAACTTCTGGCCCTGCACGGCGAGCAGATTGCTGCCTGCACTCATGTTCAGGCTCTCCTCGAACGAAAGTTATTCGTGGTCCGCCAAAAACTGAAAGAACTTACTCAACTGGAGCGCACACTCAACACCTCTCTTCTCACCTGCCGCAAGAAGACCAGTAGGGGCGAGATCGCCCACGGAGAATCATGCCCGGTGTTGAAGGAAATGCAACAGAAAGTCTTCGGGAGGTCAAAACCTTGAAGATTGAAATTCTATATTTCGACGGTTGTCCAAACCACTTGCCCGCAGTCGAGCGGGTACGCGAAGTCCTTCAGGAAATGAACCTGCCGGATGCCCCCATCGAGGTCAGAATCACCGATCCGGCGATGGCGAAACCTTTGCGCTTTCTCGGATCGCCTACGGTACGGATCAACGGTCTGGACATCGAACCGGGTGCCCGCGATTCCGATCAGTTTGGCTTCGGCTGCCGCACCTACTTCAGCGAGGGGCGCAGATCTGGACTCCCCACAAAAGAACTCGTACTGTCCGCCATCCGCGATGCGCTAAATACAGTCCCTTAGAAATTTCACATGTCAGCTTCCAGAATTGTTGTTCTCGCTAGTTCAATCGCCGCCGCAGCCGCTGCCTCTCTTTGCTGCATCGCACCCGTCGTTGCCGCACTGTTAGGGCTCACCAGCTTTGCGTCTGCTCTCGCACTAGAACCATGGCGGCCCTACCTTCTCGGCTTGACGGGAATCCTTCTCGCGGCAGTCTTTCTGCTCCACCGCAGAATTGGCCACAGCAGTCGGCTCGTGCTTGTAATCACTACTCTCTCGGTTCTCGGCCTGGCGGCCTTCCCCTTCTATTCAGGCCAGATCCTTCACGCAGTGTCAGCCGCTACCGATCCCCAAAAAACGAAGCAACAATCGTTGTCCAGAGTAGAATTCCATATCGAAGGCATGACCTGTGAATCCTGCGCGTCCGGCTTGCAAGCCAGCCTGGGGCGCGCTCCCGGCGTGACGAAAGCAATTGTGGACTACACCAACAAAAAGGCCACCATCAGCTTCGATCCGTCCGAACAGGATCTCCAGGGGCTATCGAAACTGATTACCGGTTCTGGCTACACGCTAAAAAAACTGAATAACTAACTAAAGCCTTTACCGGATAGCAAAGCGCAAACAGATCGGGCTCCCGGCCTTCACCGCCTCACCCACCGCCGTCAACATCCCTGTCTTCGCATCTACCCGATAGCTCTGAATCGTGTTGTCATCCTGACTCGCCACCAGCATAAATCGGCCATCCGGAGACAGCACAAAACCACGCGGCACCTTGCCCACCTTCGTATCGGCAATCTTCGTCAGGCGATCTCCAACGCGAAACACCGCAATCGTATCCGCCCCTCGATTCGACGCATACAAAAAGCTTTCCGTCGAATCCAGAACCACCTCTGCCGCACTTGAAACGCCACTGAACCCGGTAGGCAAAGCATTCACCGTCTCAACCAACTTCGACTTCTCAAACACACTCACAGTCGAACCCATTTCGTTCAGCACATACACCCGCTTCTTCCCCAAAGCCAAATGCCGCGGCCCTCCACCCTTGGGGCTCCTCAGAATAAACCCTGCCCCCAGTTTGCCCGTCTTCGCATCAAAACGATAAGCCTTCACTTCATCGAGCCCCAGATCCGCAACATAGAGGTGCTTGTTATCCGCCGCAAAATTTACCGAATGCGCATGCGGACCGGCCTGCCGTGCAGCATCCACGCTCTTGCCCGCGTGCTGCATCCAGTCCACAGCCTCGCTCAACTTCCCGTCTGCTTCAATGCGATAAACCGCAACACTCCCGCTCGTGTAATTGGCAGTCGCAAGCCACTGCCCTGTGCGATCTACCTGAACATGCGCAGGCCCCGCTCCCTTCGAACTCACTGCATTCAATAGGCGCAGTCCCCCATCCGCTTCGATGGCAAACGACTTCACCATCCCCTCCGGACTAGCCACCACGGCAAACAGCAGCGCCTTCGCTTTCGAGAGCGCCAAAAACGAAGGGTCCACTGTCGCCGCAGCAAGCTTCACATCCCGCAGCGCGCCGGTCTCCGGATTAAAGCTCATCCGGTAAATCCCTTCACTCCGACCGTCACGCGTACGCGTGCCAATGTAAACAGTTTGATCAGCAGCAACACTCATAGTCACTCCAAACAAAATCATCGAAATCAGTTTCATCATGTAGTCCTTCAGCATTCGTTCTACCAGTGCGTCAGAGAGCCATCTTTGCGGAAATAATAGAGCTGCTTGTCCGGCTTTGTTACTTCACCAATCTGCGTCATTTGGCTTGGCTCCAGTGTCACACCAAGGCCAGGCCGGTCGTTCGGCCAGCACTTGCCTGCCTTGAAATCCAAGCCCTCTTTAATGTGGCTGGGCAGCGTTGTATTGGAGCCAATCTCCACAATCACCGGTCCAGAAAACGGTCCCAGCGTGTGAACAATCGCTGCCGTCGCAATCGGCCCCGTGAAGTGAGGCGCGATACCCACCGCATGAGTCTGGCAGAGGGCAGCCACCTTCATCATCTCGGTAATGCCACCGACGTTTGGCAGCGTAGCGCGGATATAGTCGATGTCCTTCTTCTCCACCAGCGAGACGAAGTCCCAGCGCTGGCCCCATTCCTCGCCGTGCGTCAGCGGTGCAGTGGTCAACTGCCGGAGCTTGGGGATTTGAGATACAGCCTGAGCATCGGCAACAGGATCTTCAATAAAGTACGGCTCATACTCTTCCAGCAGTTTGCACGCCCGTAATCCATCCGAAAAATCGAAGCGCTGGTGGAAGTCGATCAGCCAGTCACCGTCCGGCCCAATCGCCTCACGGATTTCCTTGCAAGCTTTCGCCGTGGCCCTCACCTCTGCATGTGTCTCGAATACAGCACCGGCCTCACCGCGACCCGCCGCCGTGCGAAACGCTCGGAAGCCAGACTCCAGCGTCCCCTTCGCCCTCTCCCCAAGCGACAGCCGCTGCGGCGCTGCCGTCGATCCTGGCGCACGCAACGGCCCCGTGCCGTAGCACTCCAGATGATCACGCAGCATGCCGCCGAGCAACTGATGCACCGGTACGCCAAGCGCCTTGCCCTTGATATCCCACAACGCCAGATCCAGAGCACCGAGCGCGTGAATCTTCTCGCGTCCTGGTGGATAGAACCAGGCCTTGTACATGTCGTGCCAGATGCGCTCAATCAGAAAGGGGTTCTTCCCGATCAGACTCCCGGCGCATTGTTCAATCATGTCCTTCGTTCCGCCTTCACCAACCCCGGTGATCCCGCCATCGGTCTCTACCGTCACCACCATATTGCTCTGGTTGAAGGTGGGATTGAATTGCACCGGCTTATGGATACGCACACGCGTGATCTTGAGCTTGGGCAGAGCGGCTTCTGCGGTTGCCACCATTGCGGCACAACCAACAAGTTGTTTGAGAAGGGATCGTCTTTGAATCATAGGGATTGGCCAGAGAATCGTATCAGATTGCGTCTCAGCCCCAAAGGCCCCCCTAAACAATTGTCGCCAAAGGATCCAGCGGCGAAAAATTGTCGTCGCGCTAGCCATACTTTCCATTGGATCCCAAACACAAGTTCGGACACTACGAGATCCAGTCGCGCCCAGGTAGTGGCGGCATGGGCGATGTCTACCTCGCCCGCGACACCCGCTTGAACCGGCTGCTAGCCGTCAAGACGCTCCTCCCCTCCTTTGCCAAGCGGAAATGCCTTCGGAGCGATCGAATGGGCGTCGCCTGCGGAAAGAGCCGTGGGCTACCTGGCCGCCGCAGCGGTGCGGCTTCAAGCAGCATCCACCAGAGGTATGAGCCGGTTTCGGGGTGTCATTCGGTAAACAGCAGGAAGTTGCGATCGGGTGAGATGGAAAGCGGTTTGCGCTCGTTTTCGGCAATGGTCAGCAGTTGCGGATCGCCCCGGGAGGCTGCCTGATTGACTTTGCGAGGAAGCAAAGAACGAGGTGTACCATTAAGGCGTTATGAGCAATTCCGCCATAGTGTCAGATCCGGAAATCATGAATGGAACACCCTGTTTTGAGGGGACGCGTGTGCCTTTCAAGAACCTCATAGACTACCTTGAGGGCGGGCACCCGCTCGATGAATTCCTTCGGCAGTTCCCGAGCGTAACGCGCGAGAAGGCTATTCTGGCACTTGAAGATCCTGCTAGACGAATGTCTGCCAGTTGATTTCCCTCACCTGCTACCCGGCTACGAAGTTCATAGCGCCGAGTGGGCTGGGTTCAAGGGCATGAAGAATGGGAGTTTTGGCACAGCGCAGAATCTCGATCTTAGTGATCCGTTCCCGTAGGAACCAGATTGAGGACCTTTTGCCCATCATCGGAGCAATTCTGGAAAAGTTGTCCGAGATCCAGCCTGGCCAAATCATATTTACGTCGAGTTTGTCACCGTAGAGCGCGGCATCAAAGGATCGGCCTGGTTTATCGGAATAGCCCTCGGCTGGGTCGTGGATTGCTATCGGGGAGCGGGGGTGCGGCGCAGGAATTGAATGAGCGCCGTGTTGACTTGTTGCGGCCGTTCCTGCTGAATGAAATGGCCAGCACCTTCGATCAGAACCTGAGGCTCCAGATTCGGCACTGTAGTTTTCATTTCCGCTAACGCCGCTTTGCTGGTGGCGCTACTGATGACCGGGTCCCTCGTACCGGCGATGAACAAGGCGCGCTGTCGGACCACAGCTCCGGCCCAGGGCGCGAGTAGTTCCCAGTTACGATCGATGTTTCGATACCAGTTCAAGCCGCCGCGAAAGCCGGTGCGAACGCAGTCGGCTGTCATGTAATCGAGGTCGGCAGCGCTAAGCCAGGGCGGAAGTTGTTGGGGGTCAATCGTACTGTCGAGTGCGCCTTTGCCCGGTTTGAGTATGTATGGATCTGGACGGTCCAGGGGTGCGTCGCCGGAGCTGATGTAAAGCCTGCGGCGCAGAGTTGCTCTGGGGTCGCGGTCATACTCCGCCTCTGCAACACCGACGTCCTGATAGTAAATCCAGTAGTAAGTGTTGAGGCCCTGTTAGCGCAAAGCGCGCAGAGGCGGCTTGGGTCCGCGCACGCGGAAGGGAACACTCATGGCGGCGACTGTCGTGAAGACATCCGGCCTGAGTAGCGCAGCGTTCCAAACGACCGAAGCCCCCCAATCGTGACCGACGATGATGGCCTGTTTCTCTCCTAGCGCAGAGACGAGACCCACCATGTCACCCACCAAATGCAGAATGCTGTAGGCTTCCACTTCGTGAGGGAGATCGAACTGGCCATAGCCCCGCATATCCGGTGCAACGACGTGAAAGCCGGCCTTGGCGAGTGCAGGAATCTGGTGCCTCCACGAGTACCAACTTTCTGGAAAGCCATGGACCAGGAGGACCAGTGGCCCCGTGCCTTGTTCGGCAATGTGCAAGGAGATTCCGTTGGTGTTGACTCGGCGGTGTTTGACGGCACTCAGGTCGGGAACGGCTGAACTTTGCGCTGCGGCAGCGCTGACAGAGGCGGCCAGACCGACGGCTCGAAATAGGTCTCTGCGGTGCATGGTCTACGATACGCTCGAATGCGTGTCGAGTGCAACGGGTAAAGGAGCCGCTTTAGGCCGATACGCGGGCAGCCTTTAAGGCGGCAAGCACGCGGGCGTCTTTGAGCGGCAGGCGGCGGAGTCGAACCCCTGTGGCGTCGAAGATTGCATTTGCAACTGCTGCGCCGAGAGGCTTGCAGACCGTCTCGCCTGCGCCGTAATGCGGAAGGTCCGGCCGTTGGGGATTCGGATCGCCGTTGACGAGTACGACATCGATTCGCTCTGGCGTATCGAGGTGAGTGAGAGTTGGATGATTGATCCAGTCGGTATCGAGGACTTTCTCCGTGTCGAAAGTCGATTCTTCGTGCAGCGTGCGGCTGAGGGCGTGCAGAGTGCCACCGATGATGGTGCCCTTTGCACCTTCCGGATTGATCACAAGGCCGCAATCATGAGCCACCACGATGCGCTTTACCCAAACATGACCCGTAGTGCGATTCACTTCCACATCTACGGCCTGAGCGACGATCGTTTGACTGCGGAAGCTGTAGGCGAAGCCGCAGCCAGAAAGGATGTTGCCATCGGCAACTTTGGACCGCGAAGGCCGGGGCTTCCAACCGAAGGCTTCTGCTGCGGCCTTGACGACGGCAATGGACCGGGCTCGTTTGAATTGCGCATCGTCCTTTGTAGATGCGGTGAGGAGTTTGAGGCGGAATTCGACCGGATCGGCCTTGGCTGCAACGGCCATCTCGTCGAGGAAAGATTCAGAGGCGAAGGTCACCTGGGGACCATTGGGGTCACGAAGGTTGCCGGTGCGCAGCGGCGTTTCGTGGACCAGCGGAAGGCTTACGACTTTGCTTGCCATACGGCGGTTCGGGATGGCGTACATGTCATCGGGTGTGGAACCGCCGCCGGCGTTGGGTGGGCTGCGGCGAATGCCCATGAGTTGGGCGATCAAGACTGTATCGGCTTCGTTGTAACCGACATGGCCATAGTCGCAGCATTGGGAATCGAAATCGAAGGCGACCATGTTGCCGTGCGCATCGAGGGCGCCGCGCAACTGGCAGGTGAATGCAGGGCCTTTTGTATCCCAGGCCTGCTCTTCGTCGCGCATCCACTGGACGCGCACAGGACGGCCCAATTCCTTTGCGAGGTATGCAGCTTCGAAACCGGCGTCATCGGCGGCGGTGCGGCCGAAGCACTGAGGGCCGTCCATCCAGACAACCCTCACTTGCTCCTTCGGAATGCCGAGGAAGCGCGCCACGCCCAGACGCATTCCGTAGGACTTCATGTCGTTGGAGTAGATGGTCATCTGACCGTTTGAGGGGTCGGCGAGGGCGTGGGCAGGGGCAAACGAGGTGTGCCCCTGGAAGGGGATCTCGTACTGGGCTTCGATCACCTGGGATGCGCTGGCGAAGGCTGCGTCGGGGTTGCCGATGAGCGGCGAGCGGCGTTCGGAAGTGGGCTTGGCGGCGCGCATGTAAGTGAAGAGATCGTGGGAAGCGGGAAAGGGAGACTGTGCGGGTTTTTCCCAAATCACCTTAAGCTTGCGGGCTGCGTTGATGGCCTGCTCTTCTCGCTCGCAGACGACAGCGACGTAGTTGCCTTTGCTCACTACTTTGACGAATCCAGGAAGGTTCTTGACAGTTGATTCGTCAATGCTGATGAGCTTCGCTCCGGCTAGCGGAGGTTTGACGTTGCGGGCGTGTACCATGCCCGGGAGCTTTACATCGACGGCCCACTTGAGGGAGCCATCGACCTTGGGAGGAATGTCGTAACGCTGGGGCGACAGGCCGACGATCTTGAGGTCCTGAACGGATTTGACCTTGGCGACGCCGGTGGTGGCGTTCACGTCGTTGCCGGTGAGTGCGACGTTGAACTTTTTGCCGCCGATCAGTTCGCCATAGCTGACCCGCCTGGACGGGTTTGATTTTACGCTTACGACGCTGTTGCTGACGGTGAGCTGATCGGCGGTGACAGCGAGGCGCTGCGATGCCATTTCGAGTAAGACACGACGTGCTTCTGCAGCGACGCGACGCATGGGCCAACCGTCGACCTGAATCGCGTCTGATCCGCCGGAGCCACCTTGATCGACCGTGACGTCGGTCGAGCCCATGATGAGGCTGGTCTTGTCGTAGGCGATATCGAGTTCGTCGGCCATCATCTGGCGGAATGCTGTGCCTGTGCCCTGCCCGCAGTCGGTCTTGCCGACGTAGAAAGTGGCGGTGCTGTCTTGGTGGATCACAATCCAGGAATCGAGTTGGCGAAAGTTTGGGTCTGGATAGGGGGTGGTGGATTGCGCGTTGACCGAAGCTGCTCCGGCGACGGTGAACGCAAGCATGCCGGTGCGCTGGAGAAAGCCTCGGCGCGAAAGTTCTGCTTCGACCTGTGACGGGAATGGAGTGAAGCGGGTCATGCGCGCACGCCCTTGGCGGTCTTCATCAGTTGCGCGGCGACTTTGACGGCTGACTGGATTTTGTAGTAGGTCATACAGCGACATAAAGCGCTGGCCATGCCTTTTCGGATCTGCTCGTCGGTGGGATTTGGATTTTTGTCGAGGAGCACTTTGGCTGTGAGGATTTGTCCGTTCTGACAGAAGCCGCATTGTGGCACCTGTTCCTGAATCCAGGCCTGTTGAACGGGGTGAAGAAGGTCGCCCTGTGCGAGGCCTTCGAGGGTCGTGATTTCGCTGCGGACTGAGCCGACCGGCAGTACGCAGGAACGCACTGCGGCGCCGTTGATCAGGACCGTGCAGGCTCCACATTGACCGAGCCCGCAGCCGAAGCGCGGACCGTGGAGGTCGAGGTCGTTGCGAAGGACGTAGAGGAGAGGCGTGGAGGCTTCTACATCCACGGTGTGGCTGGTGCCGTTGACCTTCAAAGTGAATTTGCTCATGTGGCGGCTCCCTTGGGGGTTGGGTAGACCCAGTGCGGGGTCAAGCTAATTCTACTAGCTCTTCTCGATTTATGATCGGCTTCCGATGCAGGTTAGCCCACCAATTGTTTCCGTAGATGCTCGACGACGGCGCAGTGTTCCAACTGGGGGCTGAAAAGGATGATCTCAGCATCTTGGGTTACGGCAACGGTATGTCCCGGGGGCCAATAGAAAAGATCGCCGCCGTTGACGGTTTCTTTGGAAGCATCCGTGTAAGTGACCATGATCTCACCTGTAATCAGATAGCCCCAGTGCGGTGACTGGCAGAGGTCATTTTCGAGACCTTTGAGCAATGGTGCGATATCGACGCCGGCTGCCATCGAAAAGTACTCTCCCGCCATTTTGCCGAAGCCGGTTGCGTCTCCGAAGCCGGTCAGTTGACGAACTATCGCGCCAGGAATATTTATCTTCTCGGGGATATCCGATTTTGCAATTCGCATGTTTTCTCCAATCGATGTGTCAGGTGGAACGAGGCAGATGGTTGTGGGCTCGCAGACCAGTAAGAAGGTTCCGTTAGATTAGCAGAGACCAGGAGCGAATTTCGGTTTTTTTTACCTGGCCGTCGAATTGTTAACGGTGGGATTTGTGTTGCCAGCAGAAGCGGCTGCCGGGGTCTGCCATGCGTGTGCAGCGTTTGCCGTCTTTGGTGTGACCGGAACAGCGGACTTTTGCCGGAGCCTGTTTGGCATTGACTGCGAGAGGTTGGTTGGCTTCTGCTTCTTCTACGTCGTGTAACTGCTTTTCGAGAAGTTCGATTTGCGTTTGCATTTCGAAGGCTTTGACCTTCATGTCGGCGATTTGCTGGCGCATGGCGATCTTGTCTTGCTTAGCGGCCGGGGCGGGAGGTGGTGCCCCGCCCTGCTGAGCCAGACCGCAGACCAGGAAGCAGAACGCAAAGAGGAATCGCATCAAGTGGGTAGTGGTGGGACGGTGGGAAAATTCTCAGTTCACCAAGCCCGAAAGAATGGAAGCGGGCCGCCATAGCGGAGACGGCGTGATGCGGAGGTTTGTGGCAGCGGCGTAGACTGCCTGGACGTCTTCGACCGGGAGACGATTGCCGGCGGCATCGATGGCTCCCGCAATGACGACGCGGCGCGGGCCTAGGGAAGCAGTTAATTCCGGAAGGTCCGTGTGGGCAAGAAAGTTCGGGACGAAGTTGCCCAAGGGGTATTGGTAGAGCTCGGTTTCTACAATCGAACGGAAGGAAATCAAGCCGTTGGCGAGGTAGAGGCTATGGATTTTGGGTTCGAGAGTTGCGGCGAACAGAGCAGGGACAGTCAGTACTCCGCGGGCGGCGAGAAGGATGCGGCGGCTGGCGAATTCGGGGCGGGAACTGAGACCGCGCACGATGGAAAGGATGTCTGTAGTGCGCTGCCCGGCCAGTGGTTTTCCGAGGATGAGCGAGGCCCACGCATAGTCTTCTTCGCTGTTGTGGGGCCGGGCATGGCGGGCGGCTCCACGGCCAAATTCAGGAGTCGAATCGCCGATGCCACGCAGGTCTGGAGTGCAGACGGGGCAGCCCATGGTGGCAATCAGATCGTAGAGCTCAGATTGGTGCCAGGCGGTTCTACCGCCCGGCTCAAGAAGGATGACGAGTGGCTTTGCGGGGTTGTTGATTTTGGGCTGGTAGAGCCAGGCGGGAATCCAAACCTTTGGCGCAGTGGGGAATTCTACGGCTTCGATGCGAGTGTTTTGATACGTTGCGTGACCGACTGTTTTCATCGTTGTGGACGGTGGATCGAGAGCCAGAAGAGTGGTGAGATTGAGAGGCGATTTTGCGAGGATGCGATTGCGATTGAGTGTGAAGGGAGTCTCGCCGTGAAAGGACTGGGCCATGCTTCCGCTGGCCGAGACGAAGAGTGTCTCTTCGCTTTCGGCCTCAATCGAGGGTTCTTCGGGAACCGGTTTTGATTCGCCTTTCAGCCAGCGGGCGAACCAATTGTACATTTGCATGCGGAGGTCGAAGCTGAAGCCATGCGGGAGCGGCGAATCGAACCAGGCGAGGCGATCAGGGTGGCCCAGAGTCTTGTAGACGCTTTGCAATTTCTTGAATTCTTCGGTTCCGCTGGTGAGGTAGTTTGGCGAATAGGTTCCGAAGGAATCGCGCTGGCTCACCATTATCAGGAGAGGCTTGGGAGCGATGGGGTAGAGGAGATCCCAGCGGTCGAATCCAAGGGGCGCGGAGGCAATGAGGTTTTGTTCTGCGTCGTCTGTCGAACCGGGTGAATTGAAATTGGCGCAGGCGAAATTCTCGGAGATGGCACTGGAGACAACGGCGGCGGCGAGGCGGTCGTCGACTGCGGCGAGCAGCATGGTTGTGGTGCCGCCGCCGGACTGCCCGGTGGCACCGATCCGTTTGGGATCAACGAGGGGATGGGACGCGAGATAGTCGAGACTGCGGACTGAATCCCAAGTCTGCAAGCGGCTGCTGGTGATGCCTTTGAGCAGCATTTGGCGACCCGGAAAACTGTGCTCTTCGTCCGCGCCGATTCGACTGATGGAGGGTTTGTCACCAGGATAGTAAGTGCGTTCGCCTTGGCCCATAGGGTCGAAGGCGAGCACCAGGTAACCGAGCTTGGCGAGGTATTGGCAGCAACGCTGGTAGGTTGGATCGCCCTTGCCGTCGAGGGTGTGGCCCATCTGGTAGAGAATGCCTGGAAAGGGGGGACGGCCAACGGTGGGGATATATAGATTGGCGGCGATATGGAAGTTGGGCTGGCTTTCGTAGACCACGCGTTCGATGCGATAGCCGGGACGTTCGAAGGAACTGATTGTGCGGGCGTTGAGGGGAGTACGTTCTGGCATGCCGCCGATCAGCTTCCAGAAAGTCTCGGGGACCCAACGTTGACGCTGGCGAATTGCGGCTGGAGTGGTGAGTTTTGCAATGTCGCGATTGCGAGCTTGATAGGCTCGCTCCGCGTGGTCTCGCAAGTAGTCTGGAAGGCAGCGCGAGTAATCGCGATACATGATTGCGGGAACGCGGGGCTGAGCAGGCAATAGAGCTGCTGCTGCGGTCATTGCCAGAACTTCGCGCCTAGTCTTCATTGGATTTTTTGTGCTCCGCGTTGGCGAAGACAAGAAGCAGTGAGTGGCTGCTTATGCCTTCCACTTGTAGTAGAAAAAGGTGAGGGGCACTTTGCCGGTGTTGCGGATGTCGTGAGATTTGTTGGCTGCGCAATACATCATGCTGCCCGGGCCGACTTTCTTATCTTTGCCCTTGAGCCCGATGATTCCGGTGCCTTCGGTGACGAGCAGGAATTCTTCTTCTTCGTGCTGGTGAGGCGGATGTGGTGTGGCGCCTGGATTGAGCGTCACGCTTCCTGAAACCATGAG
Source organism: Acidobacteriota bacterium (assembly GCA_025354885.1). Lineage (GTDB taxonomy): Bacteria > Acidobacteriota > Terriglobia > Bryobacterales > Bryobacteraceae > Bryobacter. The sequence continues at coordinate 18,002 of JANXLY010000401.1, forward strand.
CTTGAGCTGATCGGTAGGACCATCAAAATAGACGCGGTGGACACCGAAAGTCTCTTTGGTCTCCTTCGCCTCTCCGACGTTGTAGGTCATGTCAGGGAGCTTCTTGGCAGCCTGGCCCAACAGGGCAGCTGGGGCCAGAAGGCCGGGGAGGAATTTGCGACGTGTTGCTTGTTTCATATTGATTTTCTCTTTGCCCAACAAATGTATCCCAAAGTGTAATCCTTTTTGGTGTCGAGAGGATCGAGCAGGCCGACGACGAGGGCTGCTGGAACGACGAGGATTGCGGCGAATGGCATGAGCCAGGCGGGCAGGAACTGGAGGCCATTCATGAGTCGGCGAGACAGGAGTCGGAAGTAACCGCCGCCCGGACTGAGGCGTTCGATTTGCCAGCCGTGCTTTTCGAGCAGCATGGTGATGCCGTAGCGGGTGAAGCGGAAGTAGTCGTGGGGATGCTGGTGGACTTCCCATTCGTGAGGCACAACGAGGAAGAGCGTGGCAGAAGGACGGGCGACGCGAGCCATTTCGGCAATGGCGGCGGATGGGTCTGTGACGTGTTCGAGGGTGACGACGCTTACGAAGGCATCAAAGGAGGCAGTGCGGAAAGGAAGTTCGAGGAGATTGGCGACACAATCGAGACCGGAATAATCCCAGCCCTTGTCGCCCACGCCGAGATCGATGCCGGTGTAAAGTTGACGCTTAAAATAATCGCGGTAGCGGCCCTCGCCGGCACCGGCGTCGAGTACTCGCTGGACCGGAGGGAGCGAGGCGGAGTAGGCGGTGAGGGCCTCTTCGATCAAGACTTCGAAGTGGAAAATTTGAAGGCGGAGCCAGGCGGGCACCAAACGCCGCAGGCCATCGTAGCTCATGGTTTTTTCCGGGCTTCGACCATGACGGTACTGCCAGCGCGGCAGAGTGCCTCAACAAGGCTGAAGGGAAGCGCGACTGCCATCAGGCCGAGGTGAGCGAGGTTCTTAAGGAGGCGCTGGGCAGAAGTTTCTTTGATCTTGCGTATGCGGCGGGCCATAGGGTCGAGACCGGGCGCGAGGCTGATCGAGAAGCCGGCGGGGTTGTCGCGCAAAGAGAAGTGTTTGGTGCGGACGGTCTCAAAGCCACAGCGATCGAGCAGGACGTTGAGATCGCTCAAGCGGAAGTTATGGATGTGCCGGGGGACATCAATGCCATTCCAGTTTTCTCCAAAGACGAGAAACTGCCAGCTGGCGGCGTTGGGCACCTGGATGACGAGGCGGCCTCCGGGTTCGAGCAGTCGATGAGCGACTGCGAGGTATTCATCGGGCTTGTAGAGATGTTCGAGGACGTGGAACATGCTGAGGACGGAGACGCTGGCATCGCGCAGAGGTGCCTGGGTGAGAGTGCCGCAGAAGGCGGGAACGCCATTTTGGCCCCAGGCGATGGCGGCGGCATCGAGAGAGAAGTCTGAGCCAAGAACTTTGTGGCCACGCTCGCGCAGAAGACGGAGGAGGAGAGCGCCACCGCAGCCGACGTCCATAGTGAGGCCGTTACCTGCGGCATTTCGAATTGCGCCTTCGAGGAAGCGAATGTGATCGAGAGAAACGAGACGGCGGTAGAACTCTTCGATGGCTGTGATGCGGCCGCCGTTGTCACTGTGCCAGTAGTCGGATGGATAGTAGGTAGCGAGTTCCGATGGAATGGGCTTAGGGTAGAGCCGGATGAGGCGGCAGCGCTTGCATTCGACGACGAGGAAGCTTTTTTCGGTGGTGCGGTAGAGACGATCTGAGGCGTGGAAGAGGGAGCGCATATCGCGCGAACCACAAGCGCCGCAGGCGTCATCGGCGGGGGCGCTGGCGAGTTGCGCTTCTAGGATGTTGGTCTCGTGTTGGATGGGATTTATTCCTCAGGCCAGATTCCTGCTTAGCTCAGAAAGGCCAAGTCTGTATTTGATCAAAAGCGCAACGACTTCCCTGTCATTGAGCTTTCGTTTTGCCCGCCAGGCTTTTCGTTTGGACCAGATTTTAGGTAGGCCCAAGAGGGCATCGAGATCGGCGTGCAAGATCGTCAGGCCCAATTCTATCTTCGCGCGAAAACCCTTCACCTGTCCGGCTTCGCCTTTGCCCGATATCGCAGCGAGCAGACCGGCGGCGAGGCGGAGGGCGAAAAAGAAAGGATTGAGAAGGAGGAGCCAGAGCGGGAAATGGATGATCGCGAGCCAGACGCGATTGCGTTCGATGAGACGGATGCGGGAGGGATTCCATTTGCCGAGGGTGGCACCGCGCTGGTGATGGACAACGGCGGAAGGCGCGTAGCGGGCACGCCAGCCGGCGCTTCTGGCACGGAAGCCGAGTTCGGCGTCGTCGGCGTAGGCAAAAAAATCTTCGTCGAAGCCACCGATCTGATCGAGCATGGATTTGCGATAGAGGGCGGCGCAGCCATCGGGCCAGAGGATTTCGCGTTCGGCATCGAATTGGCCTGCGTCTGGCTCGCCGCTGCCTCGACCGCGATTTTGACCATCCCAATAAATACCGTGACCAATTTTGTCGATGACGCCGGGACGGGAGGCGACGAGAATTTTGGAGGCGACCATGCCGACTGTGGGATCCGTGTCGATTTCTGAGAGGAGGGCATCGAGCCATTGGGGTTCGGCTACGGCGTCGTTGTTGAGGAGTGCGATATGGGAGCCGGAGGCGACGGCGATGCCGGCGTTATTGGCGGCGCAAAAGCCTTGATTGTCACTGAGTTGTAGCAGTTTTGCTTGAGGAAATTCAAGTTTCACCATCGCAGAACTGCCGTCGTCAGAGCCATTGTCAACGACGATCCACTCGACGTCCAGACGGGTCTGCGAACGCAAAGAGGCGAGGCACTCGCGTAAGAGATTCACTCGATTGAAGTTAACAACGATCACGCTGACAAAAACCACTTTTATAGTTGACCTAAACTCATGTATTATAACGGTAAGGAATTCCTTAAAGAGCCAATGCAAAGCTTGGGAGTAAGGCTGCGACTGGAGCGCGAGCGTCAAAAGATCGGCATCGGAACGATCGCTGAGGACACGTGCATCAGCCAGCGATATATCGAGGCGATTGAAGCCGACGACCAGACCTCACTTCCGGGTGAGTTTTTTTACCGTGCCTTCGTACGCCAGTATTCGAAATACCTTGGCTGGGATCCGGACGAGGTTGAAAGACAGATCAACATGGTGAGTTCGCTTCCGAATAGCGAGCCCGTGGAAACGGCAGCGGGAGCATCGAGTTCCATTTCCTATTCGAAGAAACCGGCTGACGAACAACAGGTTGCGACGTTGCGCGAGACGCTGAAGGACATGCCGATTCGAGCGCCACAGGACGATGGGATGTCAAAGGCGTGGCTGGTGTTTGCGGCAGTGGTGATTGTGGGTTGCGTTGCGTACTTTATGTGGCCGAGCCTGATGAGCAAGCCTGTTGAGACCGTGCGTGTTGCCGTTGTGACTCCGACGCCTGCGCCTGTCGTGCCGCCCGTGGTAGAAAGTCCGAAGCAGCAAACGGCTGATCCGCTAACTGACAATTCGCTGGGCGACAAGAAGCCCGAAGTGTCGGCTATAGAGCCACCGGCCAAGGTAGCGGGCGCGGGTCAATTTGCACTGACAATTCGCGCGAAGAAGATGACATGGATACGTCTGACGGCAGATGGTACAAAAGTCTACGGTGGAACCCTCGATGCGGGGCAGGAGCGGACGCTAAACGCCAAGGATGCGGAGCTGATCGTTGGGAACGCGGGGACCCTTGATGTGATTTATAACGGCAAGGTTCTGAGCTACGGCAGTATGGGCGAGGTGAAGACATTGCTGATGAAGCCGGACGGATGGAAGTATAAACCGAAGCCGATGCCGGAGCCAGGCAGCGCAACTTCTGCAGCCCCAAGCACGGGAAATTCTGTCAACAACCGCTAAATATTGGTAGTGTCGGCGCGAGCAGCGCGACGACGGGACCGATCGAGCAAAAGCAATTCACGACGACGACGGCGTTTAACGCTGATATCAATTTTGCGCCAGAACTGACGCGTGTAATCGATGGCTGAAACGATCGTGAAAACAACCGAGGCCCAGAGGGCCAGACTGGCGGCGGTGCGCCATTCTGGAAGACGAAGGCTGGCCATAGCCAAGCCCACTGCGGCCACTTGCAGGATCATCTTGGACTTACCGAGATCGCTGGCTGGAATGAGGTAGCCTTCGCTGAGAGCGATGCTGCGGAGACCACTGATGGCGAAGTCGCGACCAATGATGAGGATGACGACCCAGGCGGGGACGGCTTTGACTTCAACGAGGGCAATGAGCGAGGCGGAGATCAGAAGCTTGTCGGCAATTGGATCGAGCAGCATGCCTACGGTGGTGATCTGGCTCCACTTGCGGGCGAGGTAGCCGTCGAGCATGTCGGTAAATGCGGCGATCAGAAAGATGAGGAGCGCGATCATCTCATTGCCGAGTTCGATGTGAAAGCCGAGTAACTGGAAAACATAAACGCGGTGCTCCTGAACCAGTGCCGCGACCACGAGGGGCACGAAAAAGATACGGGCAAGCGTTAATAGATTCGGGATGTTCACAAAGAAATAGCCCTCAGGATATCAACTCGAAGTGAGCGAGTTGGCGACGGATACTTGCGGGGGCATCGGCCTCGATCTCGCAATAATCCTCGACAAAGTTTTTTGTGTAGACACGAGCATACTCGTGGAGCAGGTGCATGGAAGCTCCCTCGGCTGCGGGGATGCGCAGGCGGATGCGGGCGACGGGGTCGAGGAGGAGTGCACGATCGATCGCATCTAGAAGCGGATCGAGGCCTTGACCGGTGAGGGCGCTGACAGCGAAAGCGTTCGATTCGGCGTTGGCATCCTGGAGAATGCGGCGAGCCTGGATGACCTGGTCATGAGGGTCACTGACGAGATCGGCCTTGTTCAGGACGAGGATCTGGCGGGTGCCTTCGGCATTGATCTCTTTGAGCACATGCTGGACATGTTCTACATAAGAGCTGGCGTGAGGGCTGGAGGCATCCACGACATGCAGGAGAAGGGCAGCTTCGGTAACTTCTTCGAGAGTGGCGCGGAAGGCCTCTACGAGTGTGGTGGGAAGACGACGGATAAAGCCGACGGTGTCGCTGAGAAGGATCTTGCGCCGGGAGGGCAGGATGATGTGGCGCACAGTGGGGTCGAGGGTAGCGAACATCTTTGCGTCCGCGAGAACGGAGGCGTTGGTGAGACGGTTGAAGAGGCTACTCTTGCCGGCGTTGGTGTAACCGACGAGGGCGACGGTAGCGAGGGGCACACCCTGACGCTGTCTACGCTGGATGCCTCGGCCACTGCGGACTCTGGCGAGGTTGTGCTTGATTGCCTTGAGCTTGGTGGCGATCTTGCGGCGATCGATTTCGAGCTGGGTTTCACCAGGGCCGCGAGTACCGATGCCGCCACCGAGACGGGAGAGCATGATGCCTTTGCCGGCAAGGCGCGGCAAGAGGTAATTGAGTTGTGCGAGTTCTACCTGCAACTGCCCTTCGCGAGTGCGGGCACGGGCAGCGAAGAGGTCGAGGATGAGTTGGGTGCGATCCAGAACTTTGAGCTGAAGTTCCCGTTCAAGATTACGTTGTTGGGTGGGCGTCAATTCGCAGTCGAAGAGAATTGTGTCGGCGGAAAGAGCAGCGGCGAGGGCGGCGATTTCAATGATCTTGCCTTCGCCGATGAGGGTTGCCCTATCGGCATGATCGCGAATCTGAATGAGGTGACCGGCAACGGTGGCCCCTGCACTTTCAGCGAGAACCGTCAATTCCTTGAGGGAATCCTCGACAGACAATTCGGTCAACGGATTGACCGGCTCTTTCTGCCGGCGTAACTGGACGCCGATGAGGATTGCGATCTCTGGCAATTAGTTCCCGTTAGGTTCGACTGGAATGGGGGCGGGGCTTGACAGCGGTGCGCCAACACCGGGACCGACATGACCCTGCTTGGAAACAACCACCGTGGAGATGGCGTGTTTGAAAATCAACTGCTCCTGGTTATTCGCCTCAAGGACCACAGAGTATTTATCGAAACTCTTGATCCGCCCGGAAAGCTTGACTCCGCTCATTAGATAAATGGTCAGGTAAGTTTTGTCTTTGCGGGCATTGTTGAGGAAAGCCTCTTGTATATTTTGCTGTTGTGCCAGCTGCTTTTCCATCGGGGCGCCTCTGTTTCTTTTTTCGACTGAAGCATAGGGTGAAACATCCCCGCTTCCCGTCACTACTATTAGGATGATTGTACAACAGGGCAAACAGGCAGGAGTGCCCGGAGTCTTGTCTCATACAAGATGAGCCTGAAGGAAAGAGCGATTCTCACACAAGATGAGCCTGAAGGCAGAGAGGTGGCAGAAGCTGGGGATTGATCATCAGCATGCAAGGTGGCGAGAAACTGAGCCTGGAGCAGATCCGG
>JANXLY010000424.1 GCA_025354885.1 Acidobacteriota bacterium
CTGTTGGGCTGGCTGGACGGGCACGCCCAACGTTTCAGCCGACGCAAGCCCAAGGCGCTGAATAAAGAAGAGAACGAATCCTGAGCCTGTGGAAATGCCCTGGGTGAAAATCGCCGCAGAGGCGTTTCCCACGCCACTTGAAAATCGCCGGGCGATTCCCACATTTCCACAGGCACGAACCCGATATGATGACAAATAGGCCATAAGATCCAAACCCAATAGAGTGTTACCCATGTCCTCGGACTAAATTGTTACCTATGTCCATGAACGAACCTTTGGGTAGGTTCGGGATGTCGCGTAAGATTTCGCTATGCACCCGACTTGCGATTTTCTCGAGCAATGAGGGTTTCGTGTAAAAGAGATTTTATGTAGGTTTGGTAGGGCAGACCCTTCCGCTCCGCCTGCTTGCGAGACGGCGAAGGGAGACTAAGTGGAGGGAGGCTTTTTCGATGCTGCGATTTGATCGAGTAGCTTCGCTCTTGTCAATACTTGAGCTTGGCCTCCCTTGGTGGCAGCCAGCATCTGATCGCCGTGTATGCTGCGATTCTTGAACCACCACTGCGCCTCGTCTGCTTCGGTTGTGAAAGCTGGAATGACAAGCTTGGGTGGCTTTTCGTTTTGCTTCTTCCTGATTTGCTTCTTCATATGAGTTTCTCCAGAAATGCCGCTTATACCCGCAACCAATGGCTCGCAGCTGCTCGTCATAAGTGTTGTCGAATCGTATCAAAAATGAGACGCTACTAGATTGGAAGATCTGAAGACACTTCCCGCCTTTTTTTACCGTAACAATAACGGGCGAGAGCCTGTAAGAGATTGGCTAAAGAGTCTTGCACCCGAAGACCGAAGATTGATCGGGGAGGACATCAAGGACGTTGAATTCTCACGGCCGATTGGCATGCCGTTGGTTCGAGCAATGGGGAATGGGCTTTGGGAAGTGCGCAGCAATATCAGTGGTGGAAAGATTGCCCGCGTGTTGTTTTGCGTTCAAGAACAGCAGATGGTTCTATTGCATGGCTTTATCAAGAAGACTCAAAAGACGGCAGAGCAGGAGCTCAAATTGGCGCTGGGGCGCATGAGAGAAGGAAAGACATGAAGAAGAAAAACATTGGATCCTCTTTCGATAGCTGGCTTCGTGAGGAGGGTATGTTCGAGGATGTGGCATCTGCGGCGATCAAGCGGGTCCTCGCACGTCAACTGGAAGCTACGATGAAGGAGAAAAAGGTAACCCGCACAGAGATGGCTCGACAAATGCACACCAGCCGGGCAGCACTCAATCGTCTGCTTGATCCGGAGAATGATTCTGTCACGCTTGCCACATTGCGCAAGGCAGCACACGCTGTTGGAAGAGAAATTCGGCTGGAACTGGTTTGAAGTGACGAGAGCTTCAGGCCTGTCGCTGTTGTCCGATGCGCTAGAGCAGGGGGATTTGCCCTGGGCCGTTGATGGAGGGTTTGGTGCCGTTGGGGTAGAGTTGCGACATGCGCCAGGTGGCCATTGCCAGGGCCATCACCAGATCGGCATGTGCGATTGATTCTGTGTCGCCGTCGCGGTTGATTCGTACCGTTGGACTCGCGTGTTCGCGCTGGTGGATTTCGAGTGACTTGAGTTGCAGGGTCAGGGTTGCGGCCAGGGGGAGTTTTGCCGGGACTTGGAGGAGGTTGTTCTCGATCGCTGTGGCTAGTGAGTTCAAGAGGGTGAGCTTGGGGACGTGGAAGATGTCGATGGGGAGGGTGTTGTGTTTTGAGGTGGTGACCGCTGTGCCCGCTGTGAAGAGGATGCCTTCGAGACGGCCGAGCGATTGTCGACTTGAGGCCTGGTGGCGGACGAGTTCCTGCTGGATCATTTCGATCGCTGGTGCGCCGAGACCTGTTGCGTCTACGGCTGTGCGGACCGGAACGATTGGATGGAGGCGGCGGAGTGTGGCTAGTCTTGTGGTGATGATTCTTGCGACCTCGGTGTAGCTGGTGCCAAGAGGGACGATTTCGGCATGTGCCAAGAGCCAGTGTTTGGTGACCGGGTCATTTGCGTCGCACCAGGAGTGTCGGGAGATGGTCTGTTCGATGTTGAGTAACAGGGCTAGCGCGGTGGGGTGCTGGGACTGGCCGAGATCGACGCCGAGGATTGCCTCGCGGTGCTTGTTGTGTTGCATGGCTAGAGAGGGAGGGGATCAAAGTTGGTGGTGTGCATGCGCTCGATGAGTTCGGCGGAGAGGAAGCTCGATTGGGAGCCGAGGAAGTCGCAGAGGTATTCCTGGCGGAAGTAACGGTCGGTTGTGTGGGCACGTTCTGTGGCGAGGAATTCGGGGGAGATGCGGGGGCAGGCTGTGGCGGGGACTTCGATGCGGAGCCACTTGTGATCGCTGACCCATTCGTTGTAGAAGAAGCCGCTTTGGCCACGGGGTGTGGACATGACGAGGAGGGTTCCGTTGGTGGTGGCGAGGAAGGGACGGGCGGCGCGATAGAGGGGGTCGGGGACGCGGGCGGCTTCGTCGACGATGAGGAGAGAGACGGCGGAGAAGCCGCGGATGGTGGTTTCGTTGCCAGGGAGGGCGACGATGCGGGAATGGTTGGGGAACTCGAGACTGAGATGGTTGCGGGAGTCGGATTTGCGGGGGATTTTGAGAGTGCGGAGGAAGGAGAGGACTTTGCCGAAGAGTTCGCCGGATTGACGGAAGGAGGGGGAGAGGATGAGGGTGAGCGAGTTGGGGACGTGGAGGGCCTGGTAGAGGGCGCGGACGGCGGCAGTGGTGGATTTGCCCCATTGACGGGAACAGTTGACGAGGATGTGGCTGGAAGTGGCGTCGAGGATTTGCTGCTGACGGGGGTCGGGGTGGAAGGCTAGTTTGGTTGTGGCCCAGAGGGAGGGTTTTTGAGTTTCCTCTTGCACGGTTGAGACCGAGAGCGGGTAATCGTAAGTGCTGAAATGACCTATTGCAGGATGATAGAAGATCTGATGTTTGTGTATTCGATTTTTATGTTTGGACATAGTTTTACCTCGGGCTCATTGTGGGGGAGGCGGGAGACGGGTTGGGGTTGGAGTGAGCGGGGCGGGGGAGGGAAGTCGAATAGAATGTGCGGGTTTGGGGGCGGGAACTTTATTTCGTTTTTCGGTGAACGGCCCGACGTCAATGTCTGGCGAGTTGTTCGAGGACTGTTTTTGTGAGGTCGCCGGCGGCATGGTCGGTGTAGGGAGAGACTCGGGGTTCGTAGCCGCCGTTTTTGAGTTCTTTGGGGGTGAGGAGATAGCCGAGCCAGCCGTTGGTGTAACCGAAGTAGAGCGTGTTTTTTACTTTCGATTTTTCGCGGATGTGGATCGCTATTTCGCAGAAGAGTTCTATCGGAGCGGACCAGATGGCAATGTCCTTGTTTATTTTTAAGAAGCGGACTGGCAAGTGGACTTTGTCTGTCGGGGCGTAGACTTTGAGTTCTTCCGGGAATGTTAGTCCCGCGCGACGGGTGGTTTCGACAATTGCTCCTGTGGTGGAGAGTTTTACAGTGGCGGTGGTGGTTTTGAGTTGCTGGTTGGCTTCGAGAATGCGGTCGCCGAGGAGGACGCGGAACTGGCTGAGTTTGCCGCTTTTGAAGTCGGGGTAGACGCTGTAAATGGGGGCCTGATCGCCTGCAGCACCGTTGATAAAGAGCAGCGGTGCGCCGATTTTCTCTTCGACATATTCGCTGACAATGCCGGGGGCGTCGCCGGAGATCAGGAGATTTTGGCCGCCGAGGACGGTGCCGTGAATCGGGTAATTAGCGATGAGTGCGAGCGGGGTTCCATTCGCTTTGTCGATGCGGATGAGGCCGAGCTGGCGGTCTGTAGGGCCGTCGGGGTTGAGGCCGAGGTAGGTCTCTCCAACGACGTCGCGGGCACGGCGGTTGATGTTGGCGTT
>JANXLY010000425.1 GCA_025354885.1 Acidobacteriota bacterium
ATCTACTTCACCGTTGAAGTCGCCCTCTACGATCTGGCCGCGCGCGCCCTTGGAGTGCCAGTGTCGGAACTCCTCGGCGGACGCGTTCGTGACAAGATTCGGCTCTATGGTTCCGCTGGAATGTACATGTCTCCCGAACACTATGCCGACGAGGCCGCAGAAGTGGCACGCCTCGGATTCAAAGCCTACAAGATGCGCCCTGGAATGGGTCCGGAAGCTGACCTCGAAGCCGTCCGTCTCATCCGGGAACGCCTCGGTCCAGGCATCGATCTCATGGTGGACGCCCACACTTGGTGGCGTATGGGAGATCGCAGCTACTCCCCGGAGACAGTCAAGAAGCTTGCCATGCAGATGGCGGAACACGATCTCTGCTGGCTCGAAGAGCCGCTGCAGCCAGACAGGCACACGCTATATCGCGACCTGCATGAAAAAGACATCGTGCCGCTCGCCGGTGGTGAGCATGAACACGACGAAAATGGCTTCTTCGATTTGATGAATGGACCCTGTGTCGACTTCGTTCAAGCCGACATCGTCTGTCAGGGAGGTTACGCCTGGGGGCGTCGCCTCTTTGCTGAAATCGAGAAAGCGGAACTTCGCTTTGCCTTCCATAGTTGGGGCACCCTCCTAGAAATTATCGCCGCCGCACAGATTGGAATCTGCTGGCCGGAGCATGTGGTCGAGTGGCTCGAATATCCCCTCTACCGCAAGCCCGGACAGAAAATCATGTACGAATTCCCACTCGCCGAAGAGATCCTCAAAGAACCGCTTCAGATCGTCGATGGTGATTTGATCGTGCCGCGCACACCAGGTCTTGGCGTCGAAGTGAATGAAGCCGTGATCGAAAAATATCCCTGGAAGCCCGGGCCCTGGAGCACCTTTACTTTGATCGAGCCGCCCGGCACCTGGGGCGTTTACACCGATCACAGCGTACAGTGGGTAGTAGACCAGTAGATGCAGTATGGTGGAGCTCCTCAGTAACCCTCTCACGCCTTTGACCATTGCCGCAGGCGGAATGGCTTGTGCCGTTCGCGCCCCTTGGTGCGACTGGTTGGCTCCCAGCGTCTACAAAGGCAATAGCGGGCGCAAGACCCTGGCACTTACCTTCGATGATGGTCCCAGCGAATCCACCATCGAACTCCTCGACCTTCTCGATCGCTATGGTGTGCGTGCCACCTTCTTCATGTGCGGGGCAAACGTGCGACGCCTGCCTGATGTCGCCCAGGAAGTCTTCTGCCGTGGACACGAGATCGGCAATCACACTTATAGCCACAAGCCCCTCTACCTGCGAAGTGCCGATTACATCGAAAGAGAAATAGCGGCGGCGCAGCAGACCTTTGAAGATATTCTCTACTTTCGCCCAAAATACTTTCGCGCCCCCTTTGGTTGCCGCTGGTTTGGGCTCGGCGCTGCGCAGGCACGCCACGATCTCATGGGTGTGATGTGGACCGTGATTGGTCTCGACTGGAAGTATCTCGCCGACCAGGTCGCTCGTCGCATCGCCGATCGCGCGCGCCCAGGCGGTATCATCTGCCTTCATGATGGCCGCGGACTCCAGATCAATCCTGACATCCAGAACACGCTGGACGCTCTGTCCTGGGCGCTGCCAGTCCTGCAGAAACAGGGCTACAAATTCGAAACCGTGAGTGAGTTATTATGCCCGACCAACCAGAGCTCCGAGACGCTAATTCCGGACTAGATCTCAGTGAGCGCGTCATCCGTGTCATTGCCGAGACGCAGAAAAGTTCTGCGGACTTGATAGGCGCAGAGTCCACCTTTGAAGAGTTGAAGTTCGACTCGCTCGACGGCATCAACATACTCTTTGCCCTCGAGAACGAATTCGACATCAACATTCCCGATGAAGCAGCGCGTCAGATCAAAAGCATCCCGGAAATGGTCGCCGGTATCGAGAAATTGATCGCCGCCAAAGCCTAGAGCGCACGCAGATATTGGTCTGGAATCCGGGGCACTACGCCAAGTGCTTTCGCCGCGTGGATCGGCCAATAAGGGTCGCGCAGAAATTCCCGAGCCAGCAGCACAAGATCCGCTTGTCCCGCCTGCAGAATCGCTTCAGCCTGATGAGGATCGGTGATCATTCCAACAGCTGCCGTCGGGATGCCTCCACGATTGCGCACCGCCTCAGCAAAGGGCACTTGATATCCAGGCCCCAGCAGCATCTTCGCAGAGGCCACCGAACCTCCCGAAGAACAGTCGATCAAATCAATGCCCAGTGGCTGCACCATCTTCGCCAGCCCAACGGAATCGTCAATCGTCCAACCACCCTCCGCCCATTCCGAAGCCGAGATGCGCAAAAAGAGCGGCAAGCGCTCCGGCCACTCGTTGCGTACAGCAGCAATGACCTCGCGCAAGAAGCGCGTGCGATTTTCAAAGCTGCCCCCATACTGATCCGTGCGCTGGTTGGAGAGAGGAGAAAGGAATTCGTTGAGCAGATAGCCATGTGCTGCGTGGATCTCTACAACTTCAAAGCCAGCATCAAGCGCCCTGCCAGCTGCCGCCGCGAAGTCTCTGGTGAGAGCCCCGATTTCATCCACAGTCAATGCACGAGGTGTGTGCCAGCCCGCATCGAAGGGGATAGCACTAGGAGCAACAGTCTGCCAGGCACCTTCAGCCGCGCTCAAAATGTTGCCGCCATTCCATGGACATTGGGTACTTGCCTTCCGGCCCGCGTGCGCCAGTTGAATCCCGGGGACGCTGCCCTGGGATTTCAGGAAGCGGACGATCCGGGTTACTGCTGGGATTTGCTCATCCGTCCAAAGCCCTGTGCAGCCCAAGGTGATGCGGCCATCGCGCGCAACAGCTGTCGCCTCCATCATGACGAGCCCAGCCCCACCAACGGCGCGCACTCCCAGATGCGCGAAATGCCAGTCGTTGGCAAAGCCATC
>JANXLY010000008.1 GCA_025354885.1 Acidobacteriota bacterium
AGCCCAAGCCAGATCTTGCCCATCGCTCCACCCTGATCCGAAGTAAAAGTCGTTTGTAGCGACAGCAGCGCGTCCCCGTAAAAATCAGGCGAATCAGGAATCACCGCCTCAGTCCTCTGATTAAAGCTGTCGAGGTATTGGTCGCGCTTACTGTCCGTCATTCGGCCTGGAAAGTATTGCTCAAAAAGTGGCGCAATCTGGTGAAGCACATCAGAACGATCAAGCCGCGGCAGATGTTGGCGCAGCGAGTAACTCAATGAAAAACTAGGCGGCTCATGAACATTCAGGCCACTTATCGTGGGCAGTGTCGAATAGTGTAACGCCAGCGAGAGTGTACTGTTGCGATGATTCGTCGCCACGGAATCCGATGCATCAAGACCATAAACCAGCACCCTGCCCTCGCTCTCGGTTGCCTTCAGGCTGGCCATGGATTGATTGAGATGGGTAGACTGTGCGTTAAAAAACGGCAGGCTGAGTTCGATGTGAGAACGCCGCTTGATTCCGTGTGTAAGTTCGCCAAGACGCAGCCGCAACCCCTGCTGCGGCGTATTGAGAATGCGATCAAAATCGCCGCTCAGCGCCGAACGGAAAGCTTCGGCGAGTCCAGCAGGATTGCCCGAAAAATCGAACTCGGCGTCAATCTGCGCCGTCGAGGTAGTCGTGCTCGAAAACGTCGCCGTGAGCGAAGCGCTATAGGATCTTTGCAAAGCCTGCAGCGCCTTTTCATAAAACTCCTGCCGCTTACGCAGCAGCAGTCCAATCGTTTCCCGCACTTCGTCGACCTTGACGAGTGACGCATCCGCCTGCCCGAGAAAGCCTGCCAGTTTTTTCTTGAACAGTGCATCCAACTTGTTAAAGTCCGCTTGCGTAACAAGAGTTGTGATCTTGTCCACCTGCAGCGCGTCGTTTAGAAATCCCTGTAATCGGCCAAGCGTCGCTTCTACTGCACTGCCGTCGAGCAATCCCAAAGTCAGATCCGCCAGCTTCTTCACATCAGCGAGTGGCTTGCCGATTAACGAAAGTGCGCCAGCATCGCTCGCCGCCTCAACCCAGCGCCCCAATGGAGACGAAAAGAAGTCTGGAGAACCAAGCTCCTTCGTCAACAAATCCTTCAGCCCTTCACCACTTGAAGCACCCGAAACCTGCTTGAGAAATCCCCGCAGAGGCTCGATTGGAGCCTGCTCGTTGACGAGGCTCATCACCTGCGAAGAGATGCGATGCGGCAATGCATTCCACTTTTCAAGCAGCCCGACTACTCGCCCCCGAACCAGATCGAAACTCTGGTTGAGCTGTCCCACCGGCACATCAGCAAGGTTTGCAATCAGCCCCTTAGCTTCTTCAATAGCCTCCCCTGCCAGCAGTTCAGTGAGCTTCTTATTGGGGTCCGTCCACTTCTCGACAATCGCCAGGTCCTTGAGAATCTGCGCTCCGTGCACGCCAAGCACAGCCCTGAGAAAGTCGTCGGCCTTAGCCGGCAGAAAGTCGAGCGATGCCTCAAACGTAGCCCCTGCATCGAGGGCAAAGTTGATGTCTCGCTGCGCCAGACGATAGATCTGCAGCCGAAGTGTAAAATCTTCTGATTCCCGGGATACCACAGCCAGCCATCGTCCGCTCGCTTTGAATCCGAGACTCGCCGAAACAGCGGTCTGCAGACGTAGACCAATATCCCCCTTCAATCCTTCCAGTTCCGCTTCCCGCACCCAGTTGAAATCAAGGCCAAGCTGAGCCCCGATCTTCACCCCAACTGAAGCGGCAACTTCACTGAACACCCAAGTGCGCGGATTCAGTTGCGTCGGATCCTTGATCGTCGATGGCAAGAGCCAGCAATCCGTCGCCCGATCGATCGCCGCTCGCGCCGGTATCGAATCGGGAATCGAAGTGAGTACACCAAAGAAGCCCTGGCTCTCCGCCGAAACTCCAACGCTAATCGCCGCGGGGCCAAGCGCCACTCCACCCGTCGCCGATGCGCTCAGGTCATAACCCCAGGACAGCAACGCGTAGCGCGAGTCAGCAACATCGGGAATCTCAAAGCTCGGCAGCTCTTGGAACGGCCCCTTTTGCAGCGGAGCCAGCAGCTTCGCACTGCTCCCTGAAAGCGAAAACCCTCCAAACACGCCAGCTTTAGCCTGAAACGATACACTCCCTGCTCCCGACTTGAAAACAATCGGCGACGAGGTTCCAGCCTCCAGTTGGAAGTCGCCAAATTTGATATCTCCTTCGGGAAATGGAGTATTTGCCGCCAGTGCCGCCAGCACTCGCGGATCGCGCACTGCAGAAACCTTGAGAGAGGTTGAAAATTTGTCATTGAGAAATGACTTGTTCTTGTTGAGTGAAAATGGTTTGATCGAATCAGGTGTGTCGGGCATGGCAGTGTCTTACAGCTTACAAGTTTCTGTGGCAAACTGCGACTCACTCAAAATCCCCTGAGAACTTTCCCGCCAATCTTTCACTTCTTCTGGGCAGAACTGTCTCTGAACTGAAACCTATGAAACTTTTTTCAAAACTTTTCTATAAAAACTCAAACCCCGCCCGATACGTATTTTGGGACGTTATCGGCGGTAGCGTGCCCGGAATCATCCGTATCCATAGAGAAGCATCCAACTAGCCAAACCGGGGGAGGAATGGAATGCCTTATCAAGACACGGACAATCAACCTGCATGGTTTGCGCTCAAAGTGCGAACAAAAGCCGAAGATACGGTTCGCGCCGCGCTCGAGGGAAAAGGCTATCAGGTATTCTTGCCTACCTATCTCTCCGTCCGCCAGTATTCTGACCGGCTTCGAAAGATCGCCGCACCTCTCTTCCCTGGTTATGTCTTTTGTCGTATGGATCGAAATCGAAGGCTACCGGTTCTGATGACCGCCGGTGTCGAATATGCTGTCGGCTTTGGCGGCAAGCTGGAATCCATTCCAGCTTCCGAAATCGATGCGATTCTCTCTGTTACACAAGCTGGTTTGAACGCGCAACCCTGGCCGTACTTAAAGAGCGGCAGTCGGGTAAGGATTGCCTTTGGCTCCATGACAGGGGTCGAAGGTCTCCTGCTCAAAACGCAGGGTACTGATCGCCTCATCCTTTCGATTGAAATGCTGCAAAGATCCATATCTGTCGAGATCGAACGTACCTGGGTCCGCCCTCTCACGGAGCAACCCAGACTCAACTCTATAGACGAACTGATTAAGTAGACTCCCTCCCGCTCCGCCAAATCCGCAAAATCCAAATTCTTTGTCGAAGGACCTCCATGAAACTCTTCGTGCTCATTGCCATGTCTGCTTGCACCCTTGCGGCGCAGATTGCAAACCGCGGCCCCGTCAATCTTCCAGATTCCATCTCAAATCTGCCCCTCCAGAAAATCGGCATTGACGACCTGCTCGGGATCAGTGTCTATGATTCTCCTGAGTTGACCCGCACCCTGCGGGTAGCAGGCAACGGCACACTGAACCTGCCGATGCTCAAACGCCGCATTCCCGTCTCGGGCCTGCTGCCATCCGAAGTGGAGTCAGCCATCGTCAGGGCCTTGCAGGAAGAGGAGATTCTCGTCGCCCCAGTCGTCACTGTTTCCGTAGTTGAATACCGTAGCCGTCCGATCTCTGTCGTCGGTGCCGTTAAGAAACCAATTTCGTTCCAGGCTTCCGGCACGGTCAATCTGCTCGAAGTAATCTCGCGTGCCGAAGGACTCGCCGAAGACGCCGGACCCGACATTCTGATCTCCCGTAGCGAGCCAGATCCGAAGGGAAAACCAATAACAGTCACGCGACGAATTTCTGTGAAAGCCCTCCTTGACGCAGGCGATCCAGAGTTGAATCTTCTGCTTGAAGGTGGCGAAGAGATTCGTGTTCCCTCTGCTGGTAAGTTCTTCGTCGTCGGAAATGTCAAAAAGCCCGGCTCGTTTCCAATCCGCGATGCCAGCGCGACAACTGTTCTCAAAGCGCTCGCAGTCTCTGAGGGCCTGATGCCTTTTGCTGCCGAGATCGCTTACGTCTATCGTGAAGACGATTCAAAAAACGCAAAGCTCGAAATCCCCATAGAACTGGCCAGGATCATGAAGCGCAAATCACCCGACGTTCCCCTCATGGCAAACGACATCTTGTACATCCCGGATCGCAGTGGTAAGCGCGCAGCCATAGCCAGCCTCGAAAAGGCTCTCGCCATTGGAGTTGGCTTGGGAACTGCAGCCATCCTTGTCACTCGTTAGTCGAACAACCAATAGAGAAACGGCACTCATAAATCAATGTCAATCAGAACCCCAGCTCGTTTGCCCATACCTGTGCACTCCCTACAAAATGTGCCAACCCCCGGATACTACAGCACTCCGCTTCCAACCCCCAACGACTTCGAACCTTCTGAGCGCGCTCTGCCGCTTTCACATTACTTGTGGATCCTGCGGCGGCACCTCTGGAAGATCGTGGGATTCGTTGCATTCTGCGTGGTCGTTACCTATTTGATCTCGTCGCGGCTTACACCAATTTATGAATCCACGGCTGTTGTAGACGTCGACAGGCAAGCGCCCTCAGCAATCGTCGGGCAGGATTCCAACCGAAGCGTTGCCGGTAACGACGCAGATCAATTCCTGGCGACTCAGGTAAGGTTGATCCAGTCCGATGCCGTCCTGCGACCCGTCGCCCAGAAGTTCAACCTTCTGCAGGAAGAAAAGCAAATTGATGGCAACCAGACCGATTACTCGCGACGGGCTACGAACGCTCCAGTTCTATTGAGGCGTCTAAAAGTGACGAGGCCCCCCAATACTTATTTGCTCTGGATCAGTTACCGATCGCCGAATCCACAATTGGCGGCGGATGTAGCCAATGCAGTCGCGCAATCCTTTCTGGGGCACAGCTACAACATTCGCATCAAATCTTCTGCCTCACTTTCGACCTTTATGGAGCAGCAGTTGGAGGAGCTGAAGGCAAAGATGGAGCGATCTGTCGAAGCACTGATGCGATTTGAACGTGAAATGAACGTCATCAATCCAGAAGAGAAGACGAACATCCTATCTTCCCGCCTGCTGCAATTGAACACGGAATACACGAACGGACAATCAGATCGGGTGAAGAAAGAAGCTGCCTGGAATTCCATGCAGAGCGGTTCACTCGAAGCCGCGCAGATCTCTGGCCAGGGAGAGGCGCTAATCCAGTTGACTCAAAAGCTGAATGAGGCCCGGCAACGTCTGGCCGAAGTAAGAACAACTTTCGGAGCAAACCACCCTGAATTCCGCAAAGCCGCATCACACCTCGCCGAAATGCAACAACAATTCGAGGCAACAAGGAGCAATGTCGCTGGCCGTATCGAAATGGATTACGAGCAGGCAGTGAACCGTGAAGACATGCTGCGAAAAGCCGTAGTAGAAACAAAGGCGGAATACGACAAAATCAACAGCCGCTCGTTTGAGTATCAACAGATCAAACGTGAAGCAGAGGCAGATAAAAAGCTTTATGAAGAGCTCGTTCGCAAGATCAAGGAGGCAGGCATCAACGCAGGCTTTCAGAACAACAACATTCGAATCGCAGATCTCGCCCGCCCCGCTTTGCGGTCCGTGTTCCCCAACATCACTTTGAATCTGTTGCTTGCCTTCCTGTTCTCGACCGTTCTGGTAGTTGGCGGAGCGATACTGCTCGACACACTCGATACGACCATTCGCGATCCGG
>JANXLY010000037.1 GCA_025354885.1 Acidobacteriota bacterium
ATCAGACTCAATGGAGATCGGGGCTGCAGCAGATTCAGATCCTTGAAGCTGCGATAACGCCAGGTGCTCACCATCAAAAAACTCATCAGGGCCAACAGTCCGAGCCAGAGCAAGGAAACAATCCAGTTCTCGATCGGCACGCTGTTGGCTACATAGACAATGCTGGCGATAAAGGCAGCCGCCGCCGGGATCGGCAGGCCAACAAAATACTTGCGGTCTGGCCGCCCTGGATTCTTGGGCACAGGATTCGTGACTACATTAAATCGGGCCAGTCTTGCTGCTCCACAAAGCAGGTACACGAAAGAAAGAAAGTAGCCGCCCTGCAAAATCTGGTCACGAAGCGCCGGCTCAATCGAATGGCCGATGAAATAGAAACCCCAGCAAAACGCTAACACCGCCGGTGCGATTCCAAAGGTAATCACATCTGCCAGCGAATCGAGCTCGCGACCAAAGTCGCTCACTGTATTCGTCATGCGGGCGATCCTGCCATCTAGTCCATCACATGCCACAGCTACGCCAATCAATTGCGCAGCTAGGGCGTATTCCGGGATTGAAATGTTGCCCTCTTGGTTTGCCTTGAGGGTGCCCTCAATCGTTTTTGTAATCGCGAGAAAACCGAAAAACACGTTCGCCGCTGTGAACAGCGTTGGCAGTGCGTAGGCAGCACGGCGAGGTCTTCGTTCAGGGCTCTTGGGGTCGATCAGACGTTCAGAGAGGCGCAGTTGCATTCTCCTTCTATTTCACTCTCTTGGCGATAATGCTCGAGCCACCCGAAACGCGGTCGCCAAGGGCCACGCTCAGTTTCCAGTCGCCATTAAACAATACGTCCACGCGCGAACCAAACTTGATCAGCCCGATGCGCTCACCTCTGTCCACCGTCTCGCCAGTGTCCTTATACCAGACGATGCGCCTCGCAATCAGTCCAGCGATCTGACTGAACTCGATCGTACTTCCTTCGCCTTCAATCACAAAAGTGTTCTGCTCGTTCTCTGTGCCTGCCAGATCGTTGCTGGCAACCAGAAACTTGCCCGCCTTGTAGCTGCGCTTGCGAATGACCCCGGCTATTGGCGAGCGGTTCACGTGTACATCAAAAACATTCAGAAAAATTCCCAGCCGAGTCCGTCCGTCAGCATCTTTTGTGATCGAAACTACCTTGCCATCTGCCGGCGATACTGCCACAGGTCCTTCGGCGATTACCCGATCCGGATCGCGGAAAAACCACAAACAAAAGACCGCCAAAATATAGAACGGAATCCCAAGCCAGGTTGTTTTTGTGAGGTAGCCAGTGAGTGCGCCCACAGCCGTGAGCCCCAATGCGTACCAGATACCAGTGATGACCATGCACTTCTATTATCTATGTCCAGCGCTGTGCTTTGGGTTTGGCTTCAATTTGATAGAACATTTCCAGCCCAACCCGGTACTTCATACCCTTCTGTATGCAGTAGCGGACACTGGCCGAACCATCAATCTGCCAGCTTGGAATCCTTACTTGCACCGTCTGTCGCATCTCAAGCTTATGAGCCATCTCGATCAACATGCCGTTATCCGCCAGGTTCAGCAGCAAAATTCTTTCGCTCAGCGAAGCGCCGTCCGGCGTCTGCCAGGAAACGGACCCTGACTCCTTCAGCTCTACCCGCTCTGACTTTCGCTTTTCACTTCTCACCGACACGGTCTCCCCAACCTGTATTTAATCATGAAGCTTCCTTTTCTTGACTTTAGAAACGGCTTCAAATAGTATCGAGCAAAATTATGACACTTCTTTCTAGGGTTGCCATTTGCATTCTTGCTCTAGCCGTCTTAGCCGTCGCGCAAGACACCCGAGGTAAACTACAGGGCGTTGTGAGCGATTCCTCCGGTGCGATTGTCGCCGGCGCAAACGTCACACTCCAAAATGACGAGACCAATGTTCAGGCTCAGGCGAAAACTTCCCCCACCGGCCAATACCTCTTCGACTTTGTTCAGCCCGGAAAGTACACCGTAAAGGTAGAGTTGACCGGCTTTAAATCCTTCCTTCAGAAAAACATACTCGTTCAGGCGCGCGGTGATGTCAGCGTCAACGCAACCCTTACGATCGGCAACACCAACGAGCAAATCACGGTGGAGTCCGCACCGGTGAGTGTCGAATTCAATACCTCCAGCATGGGCCTCACAGTGAACACAAGGATGGCGAACAGCCTGCCTATCATTCACCGCAATCCCTTCCTGCTCGTCAGCCTGAACCCTGCAACCGTCATTCGCTCCAGCACCGAGCAAAGCCCTTTCCACCACTGGGCGGCTTCGCAGTTCGATGTCGGAGGCAACACCAGTACAAAGAACGACATCATCCTCGATGGCTCACCCTCCATGACGGCTCAAAAATCCAGTTACACCCCGCCCATGGATTCCGTTCAGGAAGTCAATCTCCAGCAAAACGCAGTGGACGCCGAATTCGGCCATTCCGCCGGCGGCGTACTCAGCGTGCAGATGAAGTCCGGCACCAACGGCTATCATGGCACCGCCTACTATCTCGGACGCAACCCCGCCTTGAACGCACTTGCCGATCGTACGACCTTCGCCCCCAATCTCACCCGCCAGAACACTTGGGGCGCAACTTTCGGTAGCCCTATCAAGAAGAACAAGATTTTCAATTTTGCCAGTTATGAAGGCTGGCGCACCCAGGAGCCTCGCTCGGCATTCAACACTTTGCCTACTGACCTCGAACGCGGTGGAGACTTCTCCCGTTCGCTCAATACCGCCGGAGCGCTTCGCACGATCTACGATCCCTATACGACGGAGGTCAGCGGCAACACCGTCACCCGCACCCCCTTCGCAGGCAATATTATTCCTGCCAGCCGCATTGACCCGACGGCGAAAGTGATCATGGCAGATGTTTGGAAGCCCAACGGTGCCGGCAACGGCCCTACTGGCGTAAACAACTACATCAACGGCTTTGCCAATCGCTTCAAATACTGGAATTTCTCCGACCGCGGCGACTGGAACATCAGCGACAAACTCAAAGTCTTTGGCCGCTACAACGTCTTCAGAACTTTCACCGCACAGGACGATTACACCGGCTCTGTTGCTCAACCTGTCGATGGATCGAAGCGCCACTCTAAATCGTTCTCTGGAGATGCAGTTTACACATTGAGTCCAACCACTGTAATCAACGTACGCGGTGCCTACAACAGCATCACCGACAGCTTTGGCCTCCCCGCAGCTACCTTGAAGGCAGATGACTTGAAACGCTTCTGGGGCAGCAACACCTGGTACCAACCCTATCTCGCCGACTTGCCCGACATCTACTACCCCGGCGTTTCTGTCGCCGGACCCTCTTCCACTTCTCTCGGTAGAGGCGGTTATTGGTTCCAGGAGCCGAGCTCTTGGAACATCGAAGCCAAAATGAGTAAGAACGTGGGCAAGCACTATCTGAAGGTCGGTGGCGAATTTCGACGTGAGATCGTAGTTGCTTCGCGGCCACGTCCCATGAATTTCAGCTTCAATCGTGCCACTACTGCCAATACGTTCAACGCTCCCAATCTCAATCTCAGCGGCGACGCCTGGGCCTCCATGCTTATCGGTGCTCTCGACGGGGGATCTGCAATCAGCTCGATTCCGATCCAGCGCCCTCAAGTCAATTACGTCGGCTTCTTCCTCCAGGACGATTACAAAATCACATCCAAGTTGACCTTGAACATCGGGCTCCGTTACGAGTACTTTACGGCCATGCAGGACCCAACCCAGCGCCTCAGTCGTTTCCTCGATTTGAACAATCCAATTCCCGAGTTTCAGGGTGCCGGCACTCCAGTAATCCCGGCCGCCGCCGCCGTCTTGCGTAGCTCCGCTCCCAACTACAACGGGGCCTGGGTTTTTACAGACAACGACAAACCCGGAAGCTGGAATCCCCCGAAGAAGATGCTCATGCCCCGGCTGGGCCTCGCCTACGCTCTCGATTCGAAGACTGCCATCCGCATCGGCTGGGCCAGGTACATCGTCCCCGCACCGCTCACCGATGGTCTGAACATACTCGGCAGCGTTCCTTACACTGGCTTTGACGCCACATCAACCTCAATTGGCCTCATCAACGGCGTCCCGCAACAGGGCTTGAACAATCCCTTCCCTGGCGGTCTCGTTCCCGTTCGCGGTAAAGAATTCGGGCGTTACACAGCCCTTGGCGACTCGGCCACCTGGTACAAACAGAATTTCAAGGCCGGCGTCAATGACCGCATCAACATAAGTGTCCAACGCCAGTTGCCAGGCAAAATCCTCGCTGACATCACCTTCTTCATGAATCTGGGACGCAGCGCTCCCTACAGCTTCGATTTGAATCAGGTCGACCCGCGCATCGGCTTCGCTGTTGGCAACGCCATCAACGCAGGCGTCCCCAATCCTTTCTTTAATGTATTGTCACAAGCCAAGATGCCTGGACAGTTGCGTACGCAGCAGAACGTTACCGTCGCCCAGCTTTTGCGGCCCTATCCTCAGTACGGATCGCTTACAGAAACTCTCCGCGGAGGTTTCGGCAATCGCTACAAATCTCTTCAGATGCAGTTCCAGCGGCCCTTTGCCAACGGCTTCAACTTCACGGTCGGTTACAACTACAACCGTGAACAAAACCAGGAATTCTACGACAATGTGGACGGCTACCTGCTCAAGCCAACCTGGCAGCCAGCAACCAACGCTCGCCAGCGCATCACGGGTGCGGCCATTTACGAATTGCCCATTGGCCGTGGCCGCCGCTTCGCTTCCTCAATGAATCCAGTCCTCGATGGCGTCTTCGGAGGCTGGTCCGTCAGCAGCCTTGTCACCGCCAACACAGGCGTCTTCATGCGTCTCGGCTCCTTGCTGGTAGATGGCGATCCAACCCTCGACAACCCCACTCGTGATCGCTGGTTCGATACGAGCAAGGTCAAAATCCTTCCAGCCTTCACCCGCCGCGTCAACCCGATTCAGTATCCCGGCTTGGTTGGCCCAGGCTACTTCAATCTCGATGCCACCGTCGCCAAGCAGTTTGACGTCATCAAAGAACGGCTAAAATTTGAACTGCGTGCTGAAAGCTACAACACCAGCAATCACTTCACCGGCACAGTCGCTCCAGTAACCGATGTCAATTCTCCTAACTTCGGCAAAATCATCCAGCAGCGCCCCGGCATTTTCGGTCGTCAGATCCAGTTCAGTGGCCGACTGGTCTTCTAAGACCCACCTGATCTGCCTCTTGCTTCTTTGCTCGCCTCCAGTTGCTGCTCAGTATCTGGGGGCGCAAAGTTGCCGTCCCTGCCACGCAGAGCAATTCGATTCCCACGCCAACACTGGCCACGCACACGCCCTCTCACCTCAGGCTCCTGCAGAAGCACTCAGCGCCGCCCCCAAGGCCGACTGGGCCTTCGGTTCCGGCACTCATGCTGTCACCTGGGTAAGCCGCCTCAACGATTCTCACTACCTCGAACACGGGCAGAGCTGGTTTCGCTCCAGCAAATCACTCGACACTACTCCCGGACACAACAATCCAAAGGGGCTGAAGTACCGCATCTTCGAACCAGAAGCCAGGATCCTCCGCTGCTTTAGCTGCCACTCCACCGGGCTGCCGCGTGTGGATGCAACCAACCACATCCAGCCCGCCGAAGCGGGTGTGAATTGTGAAGTCTGCCACGGCCCGGGCGCTGCTCATGTCCAGTCAGGCGGAGCCAAATACCGCATCGATAACCCCTCGCGCTATCGCGCCACGGCCATTAACGATCTATGCGGAGCCTGCCACCGCCAGCCCGACGCATTGGGCGCTGCACCGAGGTGGGAAGACCCCTGGAACGCCCGCCATCAGCCCCTCTACCTTGCCGAGAGCCGCTGCTTTCAAGAGAGCAATGAAAAGCTCTCCTGCCTC
Source organism: Acidobacteriota bacterium (assembly GCA_025354885.1). Taxonomy (GTDB): domain Bacteria; phylum Acidobacteriota; class Terriglobia; order Bryobacterales; family Bryobacteraceae; genus Bryobacter. The sequence goes on from JANXLY010000037.1 coordinate 5,855, forward strand.
ACCTGCCACGATCCTCACACCAAGCTCACGCGTGACTCAAAACAATATGAAGTCGTGTGCCAGAATTGTCATAAAACTGTCCGCCACAAGACCGGCATTGCCAAGGCAAGTTGCGTTTCCTGCCACATGCCGACGGTTCGCCCTTCTACTCAACTTGGTTTTGCCAATCACTGGATCGGCGTTTACATTCCTGGCACGACGCTAAGGCCGCGACGCTGACAATAGAGCCGCCTGCGCTTCCCTCGTCCACTCATGCTCGGTCCCAAGCCGCAACGTAAATACCTTTAGCGCAAACTCATAATAGCGGCGAGCTTCCACACCCTTCCCGCGTGCCTTCAGAATGTCGCCGAGGTTGCTCGCGCTGACTGCCGTGCGCGTGTGGCGCGGGCCAAGTGTTTCTTCGAGAATGCGCAGCGCGCGCCGCTGCAGCGATTCAGCTTCCGCACCCACCCCACTTTCGAGCAGCGCCGAAGCCAGGTTGTTTAACGTGACGGCGCTCTCCGGATTCTTTCCACTTCGATCCATGGCCAGCGCACGACGAAATAACAGAATCGCTTGCCTCGCCTCGCCTTGTTCACCCCTGCACAAACCCAGATCATTCAGCCGACCGATACTGACTTCATGCGCGACGGCACCCTCATACAAAGGACACGCAGCCGCCCTGTCTCTGCTCAGATCACCTAATACAGTAAAGGCTCTCGCCGCTATCAACCGGTCCGCCGACTTCGTCAATTCGCGAAACTGGGCCTCTGCTTCTCCCACTCGCTTTTGCCCCAGCAGGGCCTGCGCATAAGCTTCTCTTGCTGCGTCACTCTTCAGAATCTTCATCGCCCGCTCAAGCGCTGCAACCGCCGCCTCCGGTTTCTCCTGCCGCAACAGAAATAGCCCAAGATCCAGCGCTGCCCGGCCTGTTTCCTCAGCCGCGGTTCCATGCTTCGCTTCCACACGCGCCAACTCCAGCTCGTACAACTTGCCAAGCGAAGCAGTATCAGGCTGAAACAGAAGCAGGCAAACCAGACTAAAGACCATCGCGTATCTTCCCGTTCAACGCCTCTAAAAACGCACCCAGCGCCACCTGCTCTTCGACACTCAAACCCAAAGGCTGCAACTCCCCGTCCAGCCCCGGCACCCTCCGATTGCCGCCCTCATTGTAAAAGCGGATCACATCCGCGAGGCTCGCCATGCTTCCATCGTGCATATAAGGCGGTGTCCTGGCAGCATCCCTCAGACTTGGAGTCTTGAATGCACTTCGCTCCGCCTCCACTCCAGTAATCGCAAACCGGCCCGCGTCTGCACCACCGCCAACTCCCGTTACATGAAACTCCTCATCCGTCAGGTTCGGCCCCAAGTGACACGATGCGCAACCTGCCTTGCCGCGAAACAATTCGAGGCCCGTACGCTGGCGAAGGCTCAACGCTCCCTCATCACCGGCGAGGTATCGATCATAAGGCGAATCACCCGACAGGATACTGCGAAGGTACGATGCCAGCGCCCGCTGCATCTCACCCTTGCTCAGCCCCACCCTGCTGGCCGCAACTTCAGGTTCAAGATCCATCTCCAGCGAGTTGGCGATCGGCCCCAATACTTGCTCTTCCAGGCTCTTCGCCCTCCCATCCCAAAAGAAGGATTTCCCCCATGCACGATTCGCAATTCTCGGCGTTCGGCGGCTTCCCTTCTTTCCTGCGATTCCAACCGCTCGTGGACGTGTGTCGCTAAATGCGCGCTGCGGGTCATGACAGGTCGAACAAGCAATCGTCCGGTCCCGTGACAGCCTCCGGTCAAAGAAAAGCCGCTTGCCTAGCGCAATGCTATCCGCGCTCATCGGGTTATCGTCTGGGGCAGGAATATAGCGATCCAGCCCCATGGGGATCGTAATACTCGCACCCACACAAATCGCGCTGAGCAGTAGAAATCTCATGGCGGGCTCACCTGTAGCGTCCAGATTTCCTGTCTCTGTTCGCCTGCGGTCACTGCCAAGATCTTTCCCGACGGAGAAAGTGCAAATCCATTCTTACGATTGCCTGGCATCGCCATCTCTGTTGGCTTTGCACCATCTAGCGGAACCTCAAACAGCTTCGCCTCCTTCGCCGCCAGCAGCACTGTGCTCCACGAAAGTTCCGTACTCCCCGGCATGCCCAGTTCCGCAATCACCGCACAATCGGGCAGCGAAAGAATTCGGATCCCCTGTTCGGCGCTGCCCACT
>JANXLY010000040.1 GCA_025354885.1 Acidobacteriota bacterium
ACCCGCACCACTTCACGCGCTCGGCGCACGGCATCCTCGCCGCTCAATCCTTCGCTCTTGGCCATCTCAAGCCCAGCCAGATACGCCGTAGCCCTGTTCAGGCTCTCACTTTTGTCAAAGAGGAACGAAAGTGCTTTCTGCACGGTCTCCGCTACTCCATGAAATACAGGTCGATCAAACTTTGATTCGCCATGTCCATCAGTGAAGATGCCGCCGCGATGCAGACGCGCAAGGTCCCGTATAAACGGATTCAGCTTGTTTGGCAGCGCCACTGCTGCCATTGCTCGGGGCAGGGCAGCCAACGTCCTTCGAGGCCCCACGTAGGGCATCGTGTTGAGAACAGTCTGAGTCAGGTTCACCACCGGCGAAAATGGGTTGAATCCGATCTTCGCGTTGTACTGCGCTGCCGTTGCCCAGCCAGCCATCTCGCCAGCAGACGGCTGATAGGTCCTCAGCACAGGAATCTTCGACATCAGCGCGCCCCATGCTGCATCTGTCATCACATTGTTGCCCTGAGGCCTGCCAGCGTACTGAGCGATGTAGCGTCGGGCGAAGAGCCTCAAAGCTGGATCGACGATCTTCTTGGAAAGCGGATTCGCTACCTTGAGAAAGCGCGTGATGGCAACCTTACGAGCGAAGCCCTTGCGGTAGACCTCGGCAATCATGTCGGCATCACGCAAGCCTGGGATGCTCCACTCCTGCCGAGTAAAGTCGAAGCTGCCAAAGGTTACTTTCTTCGGGTTCGCCTTTTCCAATATCTGTTCGGCAATGTGGATCGGCACGCCGATCTCGCGAGCCAGGTCTGCCGCCGCGTCCTTGATTCGCTTCCGGTTCATCCTCAGCGTCGAATCGTGATAGAAGCTCAGGTAGTTGTCGAACTGCTGCTTGCCGTCGATCAGCCCTTCGGATATGCCCATCTTGCGCGAAGGCTCGAAGAACAGTTTCGTCCACTTCGCGTTGACTTCTTTTTCCTTCGGCGTCAGGAAGCCTTCGAGGTCATCCATGATCGAGGTATCTTCACCGATGGAATCTAGCCATTCACGCGCTGAATCTGCGTCCCGCATCTGCGTTATCTGTGATACAAATCGGTACAAGGCAACGCGGTTGCGTTCCACCTTCGTCGTCCCCTTGTTGGCCGTCTTCCAGTTCTTAGCCCAACGCTCGTTCAAGCGTTCCTGCAAGCGCCAGTTATCATCAGCCGCCGAATAGATCATCTCTCCGAATCTGCTACGGCTCAGGATGCGAGAAGGGCTTCGGAGCATCGAACCTAGCGGGACTGTCGCCGTCATAAGCCTGTCGAAGACTTGCTTTGCTTGCTCTGAAGTGAGCTGCTTGGTTGCGTCCTGCCCCGATACGGAGCGCAGGATGCGCCGGTATTCAGCGTCAGTAGTGTCGGTGCGCCGCTGCTTCTCGCGCAGCCGCCGGACTTCGCCCTGCTCTAACTGCGATTGCTGCCTGGCGAAGAGGACTTCTCGGAAAGCCCGAGTCTTTCCCACGCCTGGTCGAATGCCTTCTGCCCGCCCGCTTTCATCGCGTCCATGAGCACTACTAGATTCTCCGTGCCCTTCGCTCTGTCTGTCTCTAGCGCCTGCTTCGGAGTCATCCCCGATTCGATTCGAGCCTGCACTACCTTCATCTCCGGAGAACCGCCGCGACGATAGGCGATCTGAAATGCCGCGAACATCTCCTGTTCCTTTTCCGTCGGCTCTGGAAAGCCGGTCACTGTAATTTTTGGCTCCTTGGGATGCGGTGGTCTTATAAACATCGGCAATCTCCTCCTGTCCGAAACGTAACACATTCCGCGCCTTCTCACCGTGGAGGTGAATCAGGTTTTGCAGATAACGGCGCACCCAAGCTCTTGCTTGCAACTGGGTGAAGCCCATAAAGCGATACTGCCCCGCAGCAATCTTTGCAGCCGCTTCCATCACTTTTACCTGGTCGCTTGCCCCTCCGTAGCCTTGATCCTCCAGTTCCTTATTCAACAGGTTCCAGATTCGGCCCTCGGTCAATCCCTCAAGGCTGACGTGTCCCGTAGTTCCACCAAGGACGATCTGGTCAGAGTGGACCAATTCCTCGCGGAGCGTCTGCTCTATTTCGCGAGGCACAACGCTTAGGTCGTTGCGCGACAAGACAACCGTGCCGGTCGGGTTAATGCTGGCTGCGTGCGCAATTGCGTTGACTAGCGAAGTTAGCGCTTCCTTCCCCTTGTGGTCGAGTGTTTTCTCAATATTCCGCGCCGTGATGACCATCCTCGTAACGTCGAATGGCTCAATTAAGACTCCATTAATCGGAGGCCCCCCGAGGAGCATTGAAACAAGCTGAAAAGTTGCGCTGTTGCCTCCGAACACAGAGGGAACTGTGCCAGTCGGCGAGTAAAGCTTGAAATCGGCCAACCGCAAAAGGTCATCTGGGGTATAGCTCTGGCGCGGGCTCAGGTAGCTCGCGGTCGGGCGATTCTCGGGATTTAACATCGGATGTGTGGATACGGCGTCTTGCGCACGCGGCCAATCTTCGGCTTTGCCAAGCCCTTCATCCATTTCACGCGAGTACAATCGCTCTGCCTTCGATTCGGCCATTTCTACGCTTCCAGACGAGTCTTCCATCACTGGGAATTCTTTTGTCAAGGCTTGCAGCGCTTCTATCCCCTGCTCGTTCGTCGGCACGAAGTAGCGGAAGGTGTACTGAATGTTCTCGGTAAAGCCGCCGTGTTTTTGCAACAGCGGCCAAACACGTTGAATAAGCCCTGAAGGAATCACAATCTCGATTCTGTTCTCTCCAGCACGCACTAGTTTCTTCACACGGATATCGGAAGCCAGTTTGTAGCTCTCGCCGCCGTCCATCACGCCATGAAATACGTCAGCCGGCGTCAGACTGGAGCCATGCCCTAATGCTCTCAGTACTTTCTTGATGCGCGTAGCAGGGATTCGAACACCAAGGATGCGCTCATTATCTGGCATGGCCGCGATTTCCACCTTCAGGTGGCGTCCTGCTTCGCTCAACTTGTCGAAGATTGGCAACACGCTGCCGCCGATCAGGTGGACATGCTCGACCCTAAACGGTCCCGCCGCCTTGAACTGCGCATCCCACATATCACGAGCTGCGGAATCTGCCGCCAGTGGCTCAAAATGGGCGAGCTGGAGCTCGTTGATCGAGCCTTCTCCTCCTGCCGCCGTATAACGGTAGAGAGGAACAATACTTCCATCGGTCGCTGTCTGTGTATTGAAAGACTCACGCCGAACCGCGATCAGCCTTCCGCTTGTCTCCTGCTTCATCAGGCGGGAATTTGTGCGAATCGCTTTGTTCGCTTCATCCCAATCAACACGCTCCCGCTGGTGGTGCGCGTTGATCTGGTAATAGGTTGTTCTCGCTCCCGTTGTCTCATCCGTCCGAATGGTGGTAGGCTCCCCGACCATCTCCATGCGATCAGCTTTGATCTGCTCTGATCCAGAATCGAACATGCCGTTCCTTTTCGCATTCTCGATTGCCGTCTGGAACTGCTCCATGAATTGGTCGAACACTCTGTTTTGGGTTTCGAGTGGTAGAGACATAAGCCGATTCAAAAATGTCGTGACCGGCGCTGTATCTTTCGCAGCTCCACCCTCAACGGCAAGACTCATCATTTCCAGCGTTGCACGCTGGTTTTTGGCCATGTCTCTCAGAACGGCTACAACTGCCGCCTCGCCGTACTGCGTTTCAAAATTGTACTTGGAGATATCTCCTGCTCCGCTGCTGCTGCGGTCCCCGCGGCTCAGAGCCCCAAGCTGTTCCAGTCTACGTGCAATCGAGGAACTGAATCGCTTTTCAGCGCCAACGTTCAAGCTCATCAACTTGTAAATAGGCTGTGA